>CBAAAH010000256.1:0-4530 GCA_964658865.1 uncultured Granulicella sp. | reverse complement strand
CCATGCGACGTTGTGGGAGCGTCGGGGCTGTGTGACATGCCCTCTTCGGCATCAAAGGTGCACACCCGGCGAGGCCGGAGAATCGACAGGATGGAGGATCTCTGAAATAAAATTTCTTTAAGAATTGCACTAAAGTACCTTCGCTGAGCGCCGATAACAGGTGTGGAGGCATTAATAATCATGCAGATCAACACTGGATCGTTCGCCGTGATGGAAGCACAATCGGCCCAGATGGACAACGACAGCTCCGCCTCAACGTCGAAGACGCACCTAGTCGTGACAAAAACGTCGGCTGCGGTGGGGGATGCGACGTCACTCAGCGTGACATCGGCGTTTCAGCAGAGCGCCGACCAGGACAGAATGCGCGCCGCCAAAGTACTCGCAATCAAGACGGCCATCGACGCAGGAACGTACCGTACACCGGCCGCCGACGTTGCAGACAAGCTCCTGCAGGTCATGTTCGCATGATGAACTCTTTTTATGGCTCCTGGCTTAGGGACAGTGTTGCTGCGCTTTAAGTCTTTCTGGAGCAAAAGAAGATATCGTGCTGTCGCTTGCCGAAGCGATGCTTTGCCCTTCGCGGAAGACCCATTGTCCTGCAAGCGTTAGAATAGCGGGAGACTGTGAGGGCGTTTGCGCGACAGCGATTGCAGAGCCGGATCGAGAGAAGGCAGGCGCGTGAAGCTGCACTCGTCCGTCAGCCACATTCTGGTAACGCTCGCAGCCCTCATTCTGCTGGTGATGCCGTGGACGGAACAGCACTGGACCTTCGATGACTTTCTGCACGGTGGTCCAGATCTTGAACTGAGCCTGCTTGCGGTCGTTACGATGCTCTGCCTCGTCCTTCTGCTCGCATCCATCGCAAAGCATTGCGTATCGATTCTGCTGGCGACACGACGATGGGTGTGTCGTGCGTTTGATCGGTACAGCCTGACCGCAACGCCGGCCCATGGGGGGTTCGCGCATGCGGATTTCAGCAGGTTCGCCATACCTCCGGCTCTGCACAGGTACAGTTCGCCACTGCAAATCTGATTCTCTCCCTTGTTGCTGAAGGAGGCGGTTCATCGTGAGCCCTCTTTGTCGCGCACGCACCAGATCGGCCTTGAATGGCCGAGCACTGGAGAGATATGCAAAAAGCCGAAGTACTTCACGCCTGGGCCACCATTCTGTCTGGTCGCGCCCCCTCGCTTTCCATCGAAATCACCAAAGAGTGCCCCCTGCGGTGCCCTGGCTGCTACGCCTTCGACGCGGCCCACTTGGGCAATGACCTACTGCTGCGCCAGCTTTCCGACTTCAAGGGCGAGGAGTTAGTTACTCGAATTCTTGCGTTGCTCGATGAGCGGAAACCGCTTCATGTTTCCCTCGTTGGCGGCGACCCCTTTGTGCGCTATCGCGAGTTGGAACAGCTTATCCCCCAGATCGAGGAGCGTGGCATTCACACGCAGGTCGTGACCAGTGCGTTCCGCGTCATTCCTGCCGAGTGGAACAAATACAAGAGGTTGAACATCGTCGTTTCCATTGACGGGCTACAGCCGGAGCACGACGAACGGCGCAAGCCCGCGACCTATGAGCGCATTCTGAAGAACATTGTCGGTTCGCACGTGACAATTCACTCCACCATCACCGCGCAGATCGCCTCGCGTCCCGGCTACCTGGAGGAGTTTCTCGCGTTTTGGAGCGCGAATCCGGCGATCCGCAAAATCTGGTTCAGCCTGTTTACCCCACAGCGTGGCGCAACCGATCCGGAAATTCTGTCGCCCACGCAACGGCTGCTTGTGATGAATGAACTGCGTCGGCTACGGCCGATGTTCCCCAAGCTCGACATGCACGAGATCGTGATCGACGAGATCGCCACGCCACCTGAAAGCCCCGCCGCGTGCATTTTTGCGCGCACGACCGAAACGATTTCGGCCGACCTGAAAACCCAGATCACGCCCTGCCAGTTTGGCGGCGACCCGGACTGCGCGCAATGTGGCTGCATTGCCTCCATGGGCCTGGCCGCCGTGGGCCACTACAGGGTCGCTGGCGGCTTGACGGCGGGACACCTGTTCATGGCTTCCGATCGCGTCGGCAAAACATTTCGAACGCTGCGGGGCGCATTCTCGCGAAAACCGGCGATGGAATCAGCGCCGGCACCGTTCAACATTTTGTAACGCGAAGCAGCAGCGTGATGGCCGTGACCGTACAGCACGCACACAACACGAGACACGGTGCCGAACAGGCGGCCCTTGGACTGCCCTTTATGAGAAAGGGAAGCGGCACTCTGAATGTGATGACAACCTCGCTGCCATCACGTTCAGCAGAGTCGTGTGATCGGCCGGGCGAACTACTGGCGGAGAGTGGGGGATTCGAACCCCCGATAGAGTTTTTGACCCTATAACGGTTTAGCAAACCGCCGCCTTCAGCCACTCGGCCAACTCTCCGCGACACCTCGACTCACGCCCATACGGCAGCGGAACACTGAAGTGATTCCGATTATAGCGGATGTGCGTGACCTGCCACCGTGTGGGCGTACTTTCTTCGCCAACGGCACCAGAGTCGGAGCTGCCCTGCGCCGAATCGCGTGGCACGCAAACCTGACACGGTGATCGAACCAACCGGCAGCCACCGACTACAATCGAAATCGACAGCGACTTAAGCGCTCGAAGAGCAACACAGGAGCCGGAAACGCATGGCACACATGGTATTTTGCGCAAAGTACAAGCAGGAGCTCGAAGGTTTGGACGAGCCGCCGTTCGACAGTGAACTGGGCCAGAAGGTCTACAAAACCATCTCGAAAAAAGCGTGGGATGAGTGGGTGGAGCGTCAAAAGATGCTGCTGAACGAGTATCGCCTGCAGCCCTGGACACCGCAGGCGCAGGAGTTTCTGGTCGAGCAGATGAACGATTTCTTTTACGGCAGCGGCGGCGAACTCCCCAAGGAGTACGTGGCCCCGACGGCATAACCGTGCCCGAAACCGCGTCCATTCCCAGCCGATTTCTTCGTGCCTGCCTGCGCCGGCCGGTAGACCGCACGCCCGTGTGGTTTCTGCGCCAGGCCGGCCGCTACATGCCGGAATACATGGCCGTGCGCAAGCATCACACGCTGCTGGATATCTGCCGTACGCCCGACATCGCGGCCGAGGTCACGATCACCGCGGCGGAAATTCTGCAGATCGATGCGGCGATCATCTTCGCCGACCTGCTGCTGCCGTTTACGCCCATGGGCCTCGACTTTGAGTTCGTGAACGGCGAAGGCCCGGTCGTGCGCAACCCGATTCGCACGCGTGAACAGATCGATGCGCTGCGTACCGACCGCACCGAGGAGTTGCGCTACGTGGCGCGGGCGATCGAGAAGGTGGCGAAGCACTTTGCCGCGCCGCGCGCGGACGGCGACCAGCTCGGCATCATCGGCTTTATCGGGGCACCGTTCACGCTGGCCAGCTACATGATCGAGGGCGGCAGCTCGCGCAACTACATTGAGACGAAGAAGATCATGTACGGCGACCTTGGCGCGTGGCAGGCGCTGAGCGGCAAGCTGGTGACGGTGCTGGTGGAGTATGCCGCGCAACAGGTGGCGGCGGGTGCGCATGTGATCCAGATTTTCGATAGCTGGGCCGGCGCGCTTGCCGTGAACGACTACATCGACTATGTGCTGCCCGCGACCAGGGAACTGGTGCAGCGCGTGAAGGCCCTGGGCGTGCCGGTCATATACTTCGGCGTGGACACCGCTTCCCTTCTCAGCACCATGCGCGAGACCGGCGCGGACGTGCTTGGCTTGGACTGGCGCGTGCCGCTGGACGAGGGTTGGCGGCTGGCCGGACCGGAGACCGCCGTACAGGGAAACCTGGACCCCATCGCCCTGTTTGCACCGCAGGATGTGCTGCATGGCCGCGTGAAAGCGGTGTTGGATGCGGCGGCGAATCGGCCGGGCCACATCTTCAACCTGGGCCATGGCATCGTGCCGGGAACGCCGGTGGAAAACGTGATCGCGGTCGCGCAATGGGTCCGCGAACTCAGTCAGGGCCCCACCTGAATCGCACTTCCTCGTGCCTACCTTCCTCGCGCTCCACGTGACTTCAAATTCAGCAGCTCCTTGGTGCGCGATTAAGGTGGGTTCCATCCACAGCCTGACTTCAACTCAATCCGCGAGACACTAGCATCATGAGCCTTTTTCACTTCACCGTCGGTTACCTTGCCGAAAAGCTCAACCTCTCGGAGCGGCTGGAGCCGTTTCACGCGCAGGCCGCGCGCCAGATCGTTGTCGCGGCGCAGCAGGCAGCGAAGCCCACCGCGGAGCCGACCGTACAGCACAACAGGCCCGAAGCCGTTCTGCTGCTGGCGCACGGCACGCCCGACACGCTGGGCGAAATGGACGCGTATTTAAAGCTGGTAACCGGCGGCCGCGGTGTGCCGCCGCACGTGGTGCACGAATTGCAGGAACGCTATGCCGAGATCGGCCTGCGCGAGGAGCCGACCGAAGAGGGTCCGCACCTGACGCGCTGGACACTGCTGCAGGGTAAGCTGCTGGCCGAAGTGCTAGTTGTGCCGG
>CBAAAH010000255.1:0-4534 GCA_964658865.1 uncultured Granulicella sp. | reverse complement strand
ACAAAGTTGCCGGCGGCACGCAGCTCCCGCGCAATGTCGAAGCCCTCAATGCCGGGAAGCATCACGTCCAGAAGCACGGCCGCGGGTGGCTCGGGCGCGTGCAACAGGTAATGCAGGGCGGATTCTCCGTCGGCTTCGTGATGGGTGCGATACCCTTCTGCCCGCAGATTGAAGAGGACGACGTCGGCGAGGTGGGCTTCGTCCTCCACGAGCACGATCAGGTCGTTGGTCATACAGATTCTTCCTTCGGCGAAAACGGCTGCGATTGCGCGGCAAGCAGAGGCAGTTGCAGTGTAATGGTGGTGCCGAGACCTGGACCGTAGCTCTGCGCGGTGGCGTCGCCGCCGTGCTGCCGGGCGATGGCGCGGGTGATGAACAGACCAAGGCCGGTACCCTTGATGCGGGCGCTGTCGCGGTTTGTGACGCGGTAAAAGCGATGGAAGATGCGTTTGAGCTGCGCCGGCGGAATCCCGACGCCTGAGTCGGTGATGCGCAGCATGGCGGTGGATTCGCGCACGACCGAAAGCTCCGCCGCAATGTCGACACCGGCGGGGGAATACTTCACCGCGTTGTCGAGGACATTGAGGAGCGCGGTCCGCAGGCCCTGCGCCTCGCCCGCAACGTACACATCCCGATTCGCGGCTTCATCCACCAGGCGAACGGCGGTGTGCGAAAGGTGGTGGCGGCGCACGGTCTCGGTCAAGACCTCGTGCGCAAGTTGGCGCAGGTCGACCGGCAGCTTCGGTTTGCCATGCTTTACGATGCCCTTTGCGTTGGCTTCGCCCGCGCGCAGCACCTGCTCCACGGTGGCTAGCAGGCGGTCGTTGTCTTCCATCATGCGGGCGTAAAACTCCTGCCGCTGCACATCGTCCAGCGGGCGGCGCTGCAGGGTTTCCAGGTACAGGCGGATGGAAGCGATGGGCGTCTTCAACTCGTGCGTGACGGCGTTGAGGAAACTGTCCTGACGTTCGTTCCGCCGGATTTCACGCACCAGAAAAATCGTGTTGAGTACTAAACCGGCGATAATCGCGCCGAAAAAAATGATGCCGAGCACGTAATACACGACATGAAGCTGATGGATGTTGAGTATGATCCAGCCAACATTGAGCGCGACCGCGAGACCCGTCAGGCAGATGCCCAGGGTGACGAAGGTGGCGATGGCGCCGCGTCGGCGAGTGATGTTCATAAAGACAGTAGAAAGTAGAAAGCAGAAAGTGAAAAGATAGAAGGATTGAAGAAGAAGCAAACGTAGAAAAGGCCGGCAACTTTGCCTGGCCTTTTCTCTGCGTTTCAACTTTACTCACTACTGTTACGTTTCTTATACGCCGGCGGGCCTGGGGTTCATCTTGTCGTATTTTGCGATCTGCACCTTCTTCGCGAGGCCGGCTTTTTCCAGAAGCCAGATGCCGTAGTAGTTCACATCGAACTCGTACCAGGCAAGGCCGTGACGGGCACTGACGGGGTGTGCGTGATGGTTGTTGTGCCAGCCTTCGCCGCCGGTCAACAGCGCAACGATCCAGTTGTTGCGGCTATCGTCCTTGGTTTCGAAGCGGCGACCGCCCCACAGGTGAGTTGCACTATTCACGAGCCATGTGCTGTGCAGGCCGGCGGTCACTCGCAGGAAGGTTCCCCAGAGCAACATGCTGATTGCGCCCTTGATGCCGCCGAAGTAGCCGCCGATGGCAAGCTGCAGAAGGCCGCTGACGGTGAGCGGAACCCAGTGATACTTGCTGAGCCAGCGCTGGCCGGGATCGCGGGTAAGGTCAGGAGCGTAGCGGCCGAGGAGGGCGGTTTCGCTATGCAACGCACGACCGGAAAGGATCCAGCCGGCGTGCGCCCACCAAGTGCCGTCGTGCGGCGTGTGCGGGTCGCCTTCGTGGTCGCTGAACTGATGATGCACGCGATGCGTGGCCACCCAGAAAATTGGTCCGCCTTCAAGCGCGAGCGTGCCGCAACCGGAAATGATGAGTTCGAGCCAGCGGGGAACACGGTAGCCGCGGTGCGTCAGCAGGCGATGGTATCCCATGCCGATACCGACATTGATGGCGAGGAAGTACATGATGGCGAACGCGAGCAGGTTCTTCCAAGAGAACAGGAACAGCGCGGCAATGGCGCCGACGTGGAACAGGCCCATGGCGATGCTGGTGATCCAGTTGATCTCGCCTTCCTGGTGTTCGCGGCCCATGCGCAGGTCTTCGCGTACCTTACGGCGGGTCGCTTCCACCACTTCGCGAACGTTAGGCGTCGTAGTCGCGGTATAGCCGCCGGTCTGCTCGTTCATGTGCGCGGCGATCTCGGCATCGGTCGGAATGTGCGGAACGGTGGTGGACATAAATCCTCGTCTTCAGTGGTTCGCGGTTCGTGTTTTGCGGGGCTGGACTGCTTTCCCTATCGACAAGCTAGCAGCGTTCCGGCCAGGGGTTTGTAACACTTGTGTAAGGTCGGTGTGACGGGGCGCAGTTGAAGAAATTGCCGTCGCATGTTGGTAGCATGAAGCTGTGATGAACCGACCTGGACCGTTTGCACTGAAGCCTGTGTTTTCTCCCCGACCGTGGGGTCGTCCCGATTTGTCCGCGTGGTATGACGCTGCGGCGCTGCCGCGAACAGCGGAGCCCATTGGCGAGGCCTGGCTTACCGGGCCTGCCTGCGTGGCCGAGGGTGGCGTTTGGGGCGGCATGGAATTGCGGCAGATCGCTGCCCAGCATGCCGAGGTTTTACTGGGCGAATGGCGAGCGGAGGGTGAATTTCCTCTGCTGTTAAAGCTGCTGTTTCCTGACCAGAAGCTGTCGGTGCAGGTGCATCCCGACGACGCACAGGCGCGGGCGATGGGCCAGCCGCGCGGCAAAACGGAGTGCTGGTACGTCGTTGCGGCAGAGCCTGGCGCCGAGGTGGCGTGCGGCCTGAAGAATGGCGTGCAACCGGAACAGATGCGTGCCGCCGCGGCCGATGGGTCGATGGAGTCGCTGGTACGCATGGTGCCCGTCGTTCCGGGCGACATGGTGTTTGTGGACGCGGGAACGGTGCACGCCATCGGGCCGGGCGTCACGTTGCTGGAGACGCAGCAGACCTCCGACACGACCTTTCGGTTGTACGACTATGGCCGGCCACGCGAGTTGCATCTGGACCAGGGAATCGCGGTAAGCCGGCCGGAGACGCGCGCGGGCAAGGTTGTGCCGACCGCGATCGAGGGCGGCACGCGGCTGATTCGCGAGCAGTACTTCGCGGTCGACCGATTCGAGTTGAAGGCAGGCGAGCGGCTGCAATTGACCGATGCCGTCGGGCGTCCGCACTGCTTTACGACGCTGCAGGGCGAGGGAAGCGTTGGAGAACCTGGAGCCGCTACGGCACCGCTGCTTCGCGCCACATCTACCGTGGTACCGGCATGTTGCGGCGTGGTGGAATTGGTCGCGATCGAGGCACTGATCGTCGTTCGATCGATGGTGTAGAGCGACGAACTTAGCTTCCGTGGTTCGCCTTTCATTCGCGTGCGCGGGATTCCGGTAGACTCGGAAGCGATGCGGGTTTTCGGAATCGATTGCGGCACGGAATACACCGGCTGGGGCGTGGTGGAACTGGTGGAGACACCGCGCGAGTCGCGCCTGGTGCCCATTGCCGCGGGCGCGGTCAAGCTGGATAAAAAGCAACGCACCCCGCTGCGGCTGCGCCAGGTGCACACGGAATTGACCGCCCTGCTGGCCCTGTATGCGCCGGAGGTCGTGGCGATCGAGGATGTTTTTTTTGCCGCGAACGCCAAGAGCGCGTTGAAGCTGGGCCACGTGCGCGGGGTAGCAATGCTGGCCGCCGCGAGTGCTGGCCTGCAGGTGGAGGAGTACGCGCCGTTGTCGATCAAATCTGCCGTCGTCGGCTATGGCCTGGCGGCAAAAGAGCAGGTGCAATTCATGGTTGCGCGGCTGCTGGACCTGGAGCGCGCACCCGAACCTGCGGATGCGGCCGATGCGCTGGCGATTGCGATCTGCCACATCCACACGGCACGTACGCTGCTCGGAATCGCGGCGAATGCGCCGAACCGCCCCAGGCCGGTGGGTGCGCAGTCTCAAACGGTTGCAGCGCAGCGGGGTGTCCGGTGATGCGGCGTGCTCTGCTGGGCGCTGCCGTGGTCGCCTCGGCAGCAGCCGTGGCTCAAACGGCAACTGCCGGATTTGCTCTGACGGCATCGTACGACCGCGAAGGTCTGCCGGTACCTCAATGGACGTTCAGGATCGTACCCGGTGGTGCCGTGGAGTACACCTCGCATCACGCTACGGCCGGTCCGGCGGATGTGCCGGTACGTTTTCAACTCTCATCGACGGGAGCGGCAAAGCTGGGAAAGTGGCTGGCCGAATCGCACGATCTGGCGCCATGTGAGACGAAAACGAAGGGACTTGCGCGCATGGGTACCAAAACCCTGACGTACACATCGCCGGGCGGAACGGCAGTGACCTGCGCCTATAACTATTCTGACAACAAGGCGATCATGCAGGTTTCGGAGTACCTGACACAGGCAAGCGCGACCATTGAAGACGGCGCGGCCATT
>CBAAAH010000254.1:0-4537 GCA_964658865.1 uncultured Granulicella sp. | reverse complement strand
CACGGAACCTCTTCCGCACGTCGCGACCGCAACTTCCACGCACGGCGTGCGTAGCGCCAGGCAAACAGGCACGCCACGACGAAGATGGCCTGCAAGGGCAGCGACCACAGCGCGTGCGTCCATCCGCGATGGTGCTGGAAGTAGGCGATCGGACCGCCGAAACGATAAACGTAGTCCGCATCCGGCAGCTCCGCCGCGATGACGCAGGCGAGCGTGGCGTGGCGCGCCCGCCGCGGAAAGCCAAGCGCGCGCGAGAGGCACGCGCCCGTCAACATGTGGGTGACCGGTTCCATTGCAGCCTCAGCATACCGTGCCGGCGTTTGTGGTGCGCCGGGAACGCATCCTACACTGCAGAGCGATGAGCAAATCTGCACAGCAACAGATCGACGATCTGCGCCACGAGATCGAACACCACGAGCACCTGTATTACGTGATGGACGTGCCGGTGCTGACGGACGCGCAGTACGATAAGCTTGTCTACCAACTGCAGGCGCTGGAGGCGGAGCACCCCGGCCTGGTGACGCCGGATAGCCCGACGCAGCGCGTGGGCGGCAAGCCGAAGGACGGCTTTGCCAAGGTGGCGCACTCGCGTGCCATGCTGAGCCTGGACAACGCCTACAACGAGGCGGAACTGCGCGCCTGGGCCGACCGCGTGACGGCGTCGCTGCACTCGTCGGACACGCTGCGGTACACATGCGAGCTGAAGCTGGACGGACTGTCGCTCGCGCTGCACTACGGCCCCACGGGCAACGGTGGCGCTCGCCTGTTGCGCGGCCTGACACGCGGCGACGGCACCACCGGCGAAGATGTGACGGGCAATGTGCGCACGATCCGGTCGATTCCACTGACGCTGTCCGCGGCAAAGCTGAAGGCTGCCGGGTTGCCGCAGAGCTTTGAGGTGCGCGGCGAATGCGTGATGCCGCACGCCGCGTTTACGAAGCTGAACGAGGAGCGCGAGCGCGCCGGCCAGACGCCCGCGGCCAATCCGCGCAATGCCGCCGCCGGAACGATCCGCACGGTGGAGCCGTCCATCGTGGCGCAGCGGCGGCTGGATTTTTACGCGTACTTTCTTTTGCGTGACAAGGTTGTTGCAGAAGCGAGCGACTTTCTGCTGCCGTCGCAGAGTGAGGCGCTGCATGCGCTGCATGCTGCCGGTTTCCGCACGAACCCAAATGCGCGCACGGTGGATTCCATCGACGAGGTGCTCGCGTTTATCGCCGCCGCCGAGCCGAAGCGCGACAAGCTGACGTACGAGATCGACGGCATCGTCATCAAGGTCGACGCTACCGCGCAACAGCGGCGGCTGGGCTTTACCGGCAAGGCGCCGCGCTGGGCGATTGCGTATAAATTTCCCGCGCGGGGTGCGGTGACGCAACTGCTGGACGTGCTGTTCCAGGTGGGCCGCACGGGCAAGCTGACGCCGGTTGCGGCGCTTGCGCCGGTGCCCATCGGCGGCATTACCGTGGCGCGCGCAACGCTGCACAACCCGGATGAAATCGCGCGTCTTGGCGTGCGCATCGGCGACTACGTGGGGGTCGAGCGTGGCGGCGATGTGATCCCGAAAATTACGGAAGTGGTGGAGGATGCCGAGCATCCGCGCGGTACGCGGGAGATCGTTTTTCCGTCGAAGTGTCCGCGCTGCCATGTGCCGGTGGTGCGCGCGGAAGGTGAAATCGACTTCCGCTGCGTGAACGCGAGCTGCCCGGCGCGGTTGTCGGAAGAACTGCTGCACTATGCGTCGCGCGGCGTCATGAACATCGAAGGCCTGGGCGAGTCCATGGTGTCTCAGCTCATGGGCCATCCGCTCAACGAACCGACGTCGCTGGCGGCCCTGGACGCTCAATCAAACGCTTTAACAAGCGTTGAAGTGACGCCTGAGGCTGTTTCGATGGTTGTCGATGTATCGGAAGAGCAGGCCGCGCCGGAGCGGACGCGTAAGGCGCTGGTGCATACTGTCGCCGACCTGTACCGGCTTACCGAGGTCGATCTCGTCGCGCTGGAGAGGGTCGGTACGAAGACGGCACAGTCGCTGCTGGCGCAGATCGACCGCAGCAAGCAGGCACCGCTGTATCGCGTGCTGCTGGGCCTGGGTATTCGCCACGTGGGCGACCGCACCGCACAGGACCTGGCAAATACCTTCGGCTCGATGGACGCGATTATGACGGCGAGCGAAGAAGACCTGGTGAAGGCGGAGGGCATTGGACCCATCGTCGCCAACACCATTCGCGAGTTCTTTGCCATCGACCGCAACCGTGCGCTGGTGGAGGAGTTGCGCAGCCATGGCCTGCAGTTCACCGCGGAAAAGAAGGTCGTGGGCACCGCGTTTGCCGGCATGACCTTCGTTCTGACGGGGACCCTGCCCACGCTGACGCGTGACGAAGCGAAGCAGCGCATCGAAGCCGAGGGCGGCAAAGTGAGCGGCACCGTGAGTAAAAAAACGAGCTACATTGTGGCAGGGGATGAGGCCGGCAGCAAGCTGACGAAGGCGCAGGAGTTGAACGTCAATGTGCTGGATGAGGCGGGATTGATTCACCTGCTTGCGGCCAAGTAAGGGGAGTCACCGGCATTGCCCAACAATAAAAACGACGAGCGTACGCAACGCTCGCAAAGCAGGCGCAAAGGAAACTCCGCGAACTTTGTGGAAACTTTGCGTTCTTTGCGTACGCTTTTTCTCTCGCTTCGCAGCGAAGATGTATTCCTCATCGCTACCTTCCCACACGATTGAGTCACGTCTACATGGAAAACTTCGTCCGCTTCTTTTCCGCGTGGCGTTCCATCGCAAGCGCAATCAGCCGGTCGATCAACTCGGGGTAACTCACGCCGCTCGCCTCCCACAGCTTGGGGTACATGCTGATGGAGGTGAAGCCCGGCATGGTGTTGACCTCGTTCAGGTAAATCTTCGGTGCCTTTTTCGACTTCGGGCCGGCGGCTTCCATCAGGAAATCGACGCGCGCCAGGCCGCTGCAATCGCAGGATTGAAACGCGCGCACGGCCATCGCACGTAGCTCCTTCGCTTCGGCGCGCGTGAGCTTCGCGGGAATCTGCGGCTCGCTGGTGCTGGTCGTGTCGTACTTTGAAGCATAGTCGTAAAACTCGCGGTCCGGCACGATCTCGCCCACCACGGAAGCCTCGGGAACATCGTTGCCTAGCACGGCGACTTCAAGCTCACGTGCCTTGCCACTGGCGCGCTGCTTGCCCATGCCTCCGACGCCCTCTTCAATCACGATCTTGCGGTCGAACTGCGCGGCCTCGTTCATGGCCGCGGCAAGCTCCTTGCGCGCGCGCACCTTGCTGATGCCGACGCTCGATCCAAGGTTTGCGGGCTTGACGAACACGGGATATTCCAGCGCAGCTTCCACGTGCGCCGTGACCTTGCGCGGGCTCGCCTGCCACTCGCCGCGCAGCACCGTCGTGTGCTTCACGAGGGGAAGTCCCGCGGCGGCGAACATGGTCTTCATCGCGGCCTTGTCCATGCCCACGGCGCTGCCCAGCACACCCGATCCCACGTAGGCGACATCGGCCATTTCCAGCATGCCCTGGATGGTGCCATCTTCCCCAAACGTCCCGTGCAGCACGGGGAAAACGACGTCCAGGCCTGAAGTGTCGACAGTGGGCGCGGTGTCGGAGGTTGCGGCGATGGCGTCGACTTGGCGCGTCGACTTTTCCGGCAGTTCCGGTGCGTTGCCGTCCAGCAGAGCCTGCGCCTGCGTGCCGCCCAGCCACTGGCCCGACTTCGCGATACCGATCGGCACCACCTCATACTTCTTGCGGTCGATCGCCTTCAGGATCGACGCGGCCGACCGCAACGACACCTCGTGTTCCCCCGACTTGCCCCCGAACAACACACCCACACGCAACTTCTTTGCCATCGTTCTCCCCGTCCCGCGGGCTGCTTTGCCCACCTTCGCGAGCATAGCGGCTTCCGTGGGAGTCACGCATTGGCGCGTACCCCAAGCGGTACTCCGCCGTTCTCTCTGCGAAAATGAAGCACCGTCTGCTTCCCGAAGGTGACCCTCATGACCGCCGATGCGCACACCCGCCGCAGGTTTCTCCTTCACGGATCTATCGCGCTGGCCGCTGCGTCGAAAGCTGCGGCGCAAACACCCTTGTCGCCCGGTGCGCCGCCTGTGTTCGGCACCGCACCCGCGACTGGACCGGCTGTAGACGCCGGCACGTTTGCCGTTGCGGAAAAGCTGGCTCAGGTAAGCCTGTCGGCCGCGGAGCAGGCGCAGGCCGCGAGTAACTGGCGCAGCAGCATGGCGTCGTTGCTGGAGCGGCGCGTGGGTCCGCGCACGCTGCCGCTGGGCGACGCCGACGTTCCGGCGACGGCGTGGAATCCGACGCTGGCGCATGCGGCCTCACCCTCTGCGGAAGCGTCGTCGGTGGTCGTGCAGGCTGTGTCCGCACCGTTGCCGGCCAGCGATTCAGGCATTGCCTTTGCGCCGATCTCGCATCTGTCGCACTGGATCCAATCCAGACAAATGACGTCGGAGAAGCTGACCCGCATCTATCTCGCACGGCTGAAGCGGTATGATCC
>CBAAAH010000253.1:0-4594 GCA_964658865.1 uncultured Granulicella sp. | reverse complement strand
GGGAGCGTAGCCGTGCCGCGCCAGGGTGTCCTGCGATGAGCACCATCGTGGTGGGCGGTCACACCCGCAACATCGGCAAAACGACACTGATGGAAGCGATCCTGCGCGCCACACCGCACCTGCAATGGACGGCGATGAAGATCACGCAGTTCGGCCATGGCGTATGTTCCGCCAATGGTGAAGCCTGCGACTGCGACACGGGCGAGCACACTGTTGCCATCTCCGAAGAGCGTAAACGTGATTCCGGCACCGATACCTCGCGCATGCTGGTGGCGGGCGCATTGCGGGTGCTGTGGGTGCGCACGCGGCAGAGGCAACTGGCAGATGCGATGCCTCGTATCCGCAAGGAGATTAATCTGGCGACCAACACGCTGCTGGAGTCGAACTCCGTCCTGCGGTTTCTGCAGCCGGATCTGTACGTTGCGGTGCTCGACCCGGCGAACCTGGATTTCAAGCCGTCGGCGCTGCGTTATCTGGATCGCGCCGATGTCCTGGTCACCCCGGACGGTACGTTGCCGGTGCATCTGGAGTGGCCCGGCATCTCGCGCCGGCTGCTGGAGCGCAAGCCCCTCTTCGCCGGTGCGGAGAGCCTGCCGGAGGAACTGCGGCAGATCGTAGAAGCGCGATGCGCCGCAACGGAAAAAGCGCCCGGCTAAGCCGAGCGCTTGGATCGTCCCGCAAGCAAGCAGCTAGTTGGCTGCGTTGGTCGTTGCGTCCATGTAGGAAACGTCGATTGCCGTTCCCTGGACGGTGATGCTGGTGTTGTTGATCTCCGAACCGTCTGCCGTGTTGAACGCGTGAATCTGGCCACCATAGGCCGTGTACACCTTGTGGGCACCTTCGACCCAGCACAGGCCGGTCAGGCTGCCGTAGTAGTACTGGTCCAGATTCTCGTTTGGATAGGGAACGGTTGAGGCCCCTTTTACCGCGGCTGGAACGACAGCCGCAGCCGCGCCGGCGATGTCGTAGCGTGTCAGGCAGTTCACGTTCTGCGCCTTGATCGCGCGTTCACCGCTGCTGCAGTTCTGCGAACCGATCCAGAGCGTGCTGTCGTCCGCGAACAGCATCTTGGTGTGGGTGCCGTCGGAAATATTGTAGGTCCCGGTCACCGTCTTCGTGGCTACCGGAATGACCGAAAGGACGCCCGAGAAGTAGCCATCCCCGAGCAGTTGCTGGCCCGCGACGTACAGCGTGGTGCCGTCGCTCAGCGCGACCGTCGCTCCGCCTACCGGCACGGTTGCGACGACTGGCGTGGTGTACGTGGTCGAAGCTGGATAGTAGTCCATGCGGATGTTGGTCGTGTTTGCGAAGCTCACCTGGGGCTGTGCATCCGTGCCTGTGCCACCGCACTCGCGGCCACAGCTCAGGATGTACGCCTGCGATCCATCGGGCGAGAAGTAGATGTTTTGGGGCCGGTGAAAATTGGTGGTGTCGCTTACCGTGCCATCGCTCTGCGTGTTGCCCACCGGCAGCACACAGTAGACGGGCTGCGTGATGGGCTGGCAGTCGATCGCCCCCGCAGGCGGCGTCTGAGCTGTATTCAGCTTCAGGATGCGGTACAAGCTGTCGTTGTTCCGCGTCATGATCAGAACGACGGTGTGGGACGGGTTCATGGCGACGCGAAACGTTCCCGGCAGGGAGAAGGTGTAGTTCACGCCAGCGCTGCGGTCTGCGAGCACAAACTGGCCGACCGTCTCTTCCGACGAATAGCCGAAAAGCTTGTCCGCCGGAATAGCCAGGCCTGAAGATACCGCGGGGAGCGCCGGGGAAAAGAATGCGCCGGTGCTCGCTTCCGTGCTGTAGTTCACCGCGTAGCTTGTCCCGTCGGCCGTGTACACCACACCCGAAGTTTGTTCCGGATAGTTGTAAATCATGACCGGGGCGGCGCTGGAACTGAAGCCGCTGATCGGGAAGGTGCTGTTCGGCTGGTAGACGTTATACCGAATGTCCCGGCTGGAATCCAGCATCTCCAGCGACGACGTACCCAGGGCGCTGGAGTTCGCAATGGCGACGAGCACGCGCGAGGTCAGCTTGGACGGCGGCACAGCCCGGCCCGCGTACAGGTACTCGGTCGTCTTATAGGGGCGGTCACCGCAGCCGGCGAGCAGGGCTGTGGCACACAGCAGCAGAAGGGCGACAGCCGTCCGCGCAGACGCGAAATTCTTCAACAGAAACAACCTCGAAATGCGGCGAATGGCGCACACGCAATGATCCGGAGTATACCAAATCGGTACGGGACAGCCCGGCCCGCATGCGCTTTTGACGAAGGCGGGGACCTACCGTCTCATCAAATGAGCAGCAGCGCCGCCCGGTTGCACGGTGTTCACGTCGCATAGGATAGAAGCACCGACGCACGCAGGCCGCGGCAGCCAACCTGGAAAGGATTCGATGGATCAGCCTCAAACGCTTCTGGACCGCCTCGCTTCCGGTCGCCCCATGCTGTGCGATGGCGCGATGGGCACCATGTTTTATGGGCGCGGTATCTTTATCAACCACAGCTACGACGAGCTGAACCTGTCGCAGCCGCTGCTGGTACGCGAACTTCATGAGGAGTACCTCATGAGTGGCGCGGAAGTGATCGAGACGAACACGTTTGGAGCCAACGCTCTGCGCCTGAAGCGTTTCGGCCTGGAAGGCCAGGTCGCAGAGATTAACGTTGCGGCTGTTCGTCTGGCGCGTGAAGCTGTCGACGGCATGCGGGAAAAACACGCATACCACGCCTATGTTGCCGGGTCGCTCGGCTCACTGGATGTAACGCCGCAGGACAGCGCGAACGCCGAGGCGGTCTACGCCGAGCAGATTACCGCCCTGCATGGCGCTGGGGTGGACCTTCTGGTGGTGGAAACCACCATCGCCATTGCGGAAGCCGAAGCCGCGTTGCGCGCCGCAAATCGCGTTGCGCCCGGTCTACCGGTGGTCGTCATGGTAACGGTGACCGACACAGGTAATGTGGCCGATGGCACCTCGCCCGAAGACGCCGCAATCCGGCTGGAAGCGGCGGGAGCGGTGGCCGTGGGTTGCAACTGCTCTGACGGCCCGAATCTGGTGCTGCAGACGATCGAGCGAATGCGTCGCGTAACGAAACTGCCCCTGGCCGCGATGCCGAACGCCGGCGTGCCAAACTGCGTGGACGGCCGCAGCATGTATCTGTCGTCGCCGGAATACCTGGCCAGCTTTGCGCGTAAAGCCCTGCGCGGCGGCGCTCTGCTGATTGGCGGCTGCTGCGGCACGACGCCCTTGCATATCAAGGCGATGCGATCGTCCGTGCGCGCCATCCAGGCGCAGGCGGAAGGGTTGCAGATACCGACGAAAAGGCCGCATACACCCGCCGTCGAACCCGTTCCACTGGCACAGCGCACCGGCATTGGCCGCCGCATCGCCGAGTGCAGCTTCGTCTCCATGGTCGAGATCGTGCCGCCGCGCGGCATCGATTCGCGTAAAGAGGTCGCGGGTGCGCGCATGCTGCAATCACTCGGCGTGCACGCCATCAACGTGCCGGACAGTCCCCGCGCCAGCGCACGCATGTCCGCCGGTGCGCTCTGCCTGCAGATCGAGCGCGAGGTCGGCATCGAAACGGTATTGCACTTCACCTGCCGCGACCGCAACCTGCTTGGCATTCAGGGTGACCTGCTTGGATTTTCGTCGCTGCAGGTGCGCAATATCCTGTGCCTGACGGGTGATCCGCCGAAAATGGGTTCGAACCCCGACGCAACCGCGGTGTTCGACGTCGATGCCGTAGGCTTGCTGCGCATCGTGCGCGACATGAACCACGGACTGGACGTCGGCGGGCAGCCCATCGGTAGCTCCACAGGCTTTGTGCTCGCGTGCGCGGCAAACCCCGGCGTGCCCGACCTGGATGCCGAGGTGCGCCGTTTTGCCGCAAAGGTCGAGGCGGGTGCGGAGTTCGCCATCACACAACCGGTGTTCGACCTGGATCTGCTGGAAACATTCCTGCGGCGTATCGAGCAGTTCCGCATTCCGGTGGTTGCCGGCATTTGGCCGCTGACCAGCGTAAAAAACGCGCTGTTCATGCGCAACGACCTGAAAGTTCGCATGCCCGACGAGATTCTCGCCCGCATGGATCGGCAGACCACGCCGGAGGCTTCACGCGCGGAAGGCGTTCGCATCGCGCAGGAAATGCTGGCGCAGGCGCAACGGCACATTCAGGGTGTGCAGGTCAGCGCTCCTTTCGGCCGTTATGAACTTGCGGCGCAGGTGCTGGAAAACGTGCTGGAACCGCAAACCCCCGAACCCCTCACGACGGCAACGCTCGCCTGAAAGGAGCCTGATGGCCCAGACCTTTGAAGACCAGCTCAAGCAACTCGAAACGATCGTCGACCGGCTGGAACGCGGTGACCTGCCGCTGGAAGAATCGCTCGTCATTTTTGAGCAGGGCATGAACCTATCGGACGCCTGCAAAAAGGAGCTCGACGCTGCGGATGGCCGCGTCCAGGTGCTGCTGCAGAAAGGAACCAACCGCGAACGTACCCCGCAGGATTTCGACCTGGGTTAAGTGGAGCGTTCCGGGATAGCGATTCTCCCCTGCGCGAGATCGCGCACCAGGCCGATATCTGCCGCTAGAAAGTCGAACAGC
>CBAAAH010000252.1:0-4657 GCA_964658865.1 uncultured Granulicella sp. | reverse complement strand
GGGCGTGGTCTACAAGTCCGACTTCAACTGGGAAGAGGACTGTTCTCCTGAGATCGACCTCGCCGACTCCGTCATCTACGAGGTGCACGTCGGCGGCTTTACCAAGACCAACCCGGATGTGCCCGAGAAGCTGCGCGGTACCTACGCCGGCATCATATCCGACGCGAGCATCGCGTACCTGAAGAAGCTGGGCGTTACCACGGTCGAGTTGCTGCCGGTCCATCACTTTATCGACGAGGGCAATCTCGTCGATAAGGATTTGCGCGACTATTGGGGTTACAACACGCTCGGTTACTTCGCCCCCATGTCGCGCTATAGCAGTTGCGGTGATGACGGCTGCCAGATCGACGAATTCAAGCAGATGGTGAAAACGCTGCATGCTAACGGTTTTGAGGTCATTCTGGACGTGGTCTATAACCACACCTGCGAGGGGAATGGGCTTGGGCCCGTATTGTCGATGAAGGGTATCGACAATACGAACTACTACCGCCGCGTGCCCGGCAGCCCGCAGCATTATATGGACTTTACCGGCACAGGCAATACGCTCAACCTGGTGCATCCGCAGGTGCTCAAGCTGGTCATGGATTCCCTGCGCTACTGGGTGAAGGAGATGCACGTCGACGGCTTCCGCTTCGACTTGGCCAGCACCCTTGCGCGCGAAGAGAACGCCGTCTCCAAGCTCTCCAGCTTCTTCAACGTCATCCACCAGGACCCGACGCTGCAGACCGTCAAACTCATTGCGGAGCCATGGGACGTAGGCGATGGCGGCTACCAGGTGGGCAACTTCCCGGTACTTTGGGCGGAGTGGAATGGCAAGTACCGCGACACCGTTCGTCGCTTCTGGAAGGGCGACGAGGGCACATTGTCTGACTTTGCCTATCGCCTCACCGGATCGTCGGATCTTTACCAGCACGACGGCCGCAAGCCGAATGCGTCGATCAATTTCATCACCGCGCACGACGGCTTTACCATGTGCGATCTCGTCAGCTACAACGAGAAGCACAACGAGGCCAACGGCGATAACAACACCGACGGCGCGAACGACAACGATAGCTGGAACTGCGGTGCGGAAGGTCCGACCGACGATGAAGGCATCAACCTGCTGCGTGAGCGCCAGACGCGCAACATGCTGACCACGCTCATTTTGTCGCAGGGTGTACCCATGCTGTGCGGCGGCGACGAACTGGCCCGATCGCAGCGCGGCAACAACAACGGGTACTGTCAGGACAACGAACTTACCTGGTACGACTGGAAGTTGGATGAGTCACGCAAGCGGCTCATCGAGTTCACTTCGCGCCTCATTAAACTGCGCAACAATCACCCCAATCTGCGTCGTCACAAGTTTTTCCAGGATCGCAATATCCGCGGTTCCGTAGAGCGTGATATCGCCTGGTATAGTGCCACCGGCAACGAGTTCAGCGAGCAGGACTGGAGCGCCTCTTGGAATAAATCGCTGATGTTGCTGCTCAATGGCAACACGCTGGGCGTAGTTGACGAGGAAGGCAAGCCCGTGTTCGACGAGAGCTTCCTGCTGGTGGTGAACGCATCGCACGACGGCGTGGAGTTCACCCTGCCGCAGCCGCCAAAGGACAGCCCGTGGGTGAGTGTACTCGACACAAGCAACATTGAAGACCCTTTCCAGCACTGCACGTTCGGCGAGAAGGTCATTCTCTCCGGCCCTTCGATGCGGGTGTTCCGCGACGGCGTAAAGCCGGTGGCGGAGTGTAGCAGCGAAGGCGAGTAACCCGTTGTCGCCCGAACCATGCAAAGCCCCGCACGGCAGGTCCGTGCGGGGCTTTCTTGTTAAATATTCAGTCACGCCCTGGTGAGAATTACCGTGCAGGAATCGGAGTGCACAACACCGTCGTCGCGGCACATGCTAAAGAAACGATGCCGGAGGTTCGGTATCGATGGAGAGTGCCACGATGGTTTCCATACCGCCGACAGTCCATAACGCGCAATCCACCGCAACGCCGACAGAGACCGTGGACGAAGCACGATGGCGCGCGGTCTGTGCAAGAGACGAGGTCCGCTCGTTTGTTTATGCCGTTGTGACTACCGGCGTTTTCTGCTGGCCGTCGTGTAAGTCCCGGCGACCGTTGCAACGGAACGTGCGGTTCTTCAGTGGGCCAACGGCTGCGGAACATGCGGGTTTTCGCCCCTGTCTGCGATGCCGTCCAGCTTCGAACCTGGTCTCAAGCGATGCCTCCATGCAGGCCGTAATGGACGCCTGTCGATGGATGGAGCAGAACCCCGATCAACCGATGAGCTATGTCGTTCTTGCACAGCGTGCCGGCATGGGGCCGTCCCATTTCCATCGCACGTTCAAACGCGTGATCGGCGTCACACCGAAACGATTTGCCGATGGCCTTCGCATGCGCACCTTCAAGGCCGGCCTGAAGCACGGCGGCCGCGTGACGGACCAACTGTATGCCAGCGGTTTCGGCTCGCCCAGCCGGCTGTACGAGAGTGCGGATGCAACGCTCGGCATGCCACCGACCGCTTACCGTAATGGAGGTGCAGGCGTGGAAATTCGCTACGCACAGTTCGATACCGCGCTTGGCCGCATGCTTCTGGCCGCAACCGATCGTGGCATCTGCTTTCTGCACTTTGGTGACTCGACCCAGAGTCTGGAGGCGGCATTGCGGCGAGAGTTTCCGAAAGCTGCGATCCTCCCCACAAAGACAGAGGCACACCCGCACTATCTCGCGTGGATCGAAGCGATTCAAGCCTATGTGCAGGGGAACGCGACCACGACACCACTACCGCTGGACTTACGTGCCACCGTCTTCCAGATGCGCGTCTGGGACTACCTGCAGACGATTCCAGTGGGCGAATCTCGATCCTATGCGCAGGCCGCTAAGGATTTGGGCATACCGACGGCAACTCGTGCTGTTGCAAGCGCGTGCGCACGCAATCAGGTGGCGCTGCTGGTGCCGTGCCATCGCGTGTTGCGCGGCGACGGCACCCTCGGAGGCTACCGCTGGGGACTGGAGCGCAAGGCGGAGTTGTTGCGCAAAGAAGCGGCCGCTACGCGCGGCTCACAAACTCCCGGTTCTCCGTCGATACCTTGACTTTTTCGCCTTCTTTGATAAACAACGGCACCTTGATAACCAGGCCGGTTTCAAGCGTTGCCGCCTTCGTCACACTCCCGGCCGACGAATCGCCTTTCACCGCAGGTTCCGTATATTTCACATCCAGTTCGACGAAAATCGGCAACTGCAAGCCAATTGGATTGCCGTTGAACAGGTGAAGCTGCAGCATGGTGCCCTCAATCAGCAGGTCGAGCGCGCCGTGCATCTGCTCCTGGTTCAGCGTCAGCGTTTCAAAGCTGTCCTGATCCATAAAATGTGATCCGTCCCCGTCGGTATACAGGTAGGACGCTGGTACAAGGTTCAGATCCGGCTCCTTGAACTTGTCACCGGCCTTGAAACTCTTTTCGAACACGGCGTTCGTCAACAGGTTACGCATTTTCAGGCGTACCAGCGTCTGTCCGCCGCGCGCCGTTGGCGAACTGACATCCGCTTCCAGGCACGCGTAGGGCACGTCGTCCAGTTCAAAAACACTTTTGCGCTTAATCTCGATTGCTTCCAGCAGTGCAGCCATGCGTGTCGACCATCCTCATCTGCAAGGCTACCAGCAGAGGCTTTTTCTTGAGAGCTTAAGCGGCAATCAACCTGTGTGTCTCAATCTGCCGTGCCGCGTCCGCCGTGGCTTGGTAGGTAAACAGCCGGTCCGCCGTGTCGTAGGTGTCGGTCACGACCAGCACCTCGGCAAGCCCAAGCCGCTGGACGACCTCCTCCAACTCGCGTCGCACCGTCGCTGTGCTTCCCACAATCGCGCATCGCAGGCGTGCTTTAACGGCCTCGCGCTCCATCGAATTCCACAGTGCATCCATGTCGTTGACTGGCGGCTTTACCTGCAATGGCTGGCTGCGAATCAGCGACAAAAAACGCTGCTGGGGCGTGGTAAACAGGCGTCGTGCCTCGGCATCCGTTTCTGCCGCAATGATTGGCAGCGCAGCCATCGCGTAAGGTTCGCTCAGGTGTACGGATGGCCGGAAGTTCTGCTGGTACAGCAGAATCGCAGCTTCAAGATTGTCTGGAGCAAAATGCGCTGCGAACGCGAACGGCAGACCGAGAGATCCGGCAAGCTGTGCCGAATATCCGCTGGACCCAAGCAGCGTAAGGGGTACATGCGTGTTCTGCCCCGGAATGGCCTGCACTGCCTGCCCGGGCTGCGGCGCACCCAGGTATCGCTGCAACTCCGCGAGCAGGTCGGGGAAGTCGTCGCCGGTCGAGCGCAGATCGCGTCGCAGGGCGCGCATGGTCGGTGCGTCCGATCCGGGCGCACGGCCAAGCCCAAGGTCGATCCGGTTTGGGTAGAGCGACGCAAGCGTCCCGAATTGTTCGGCCACCACCAGTGGCGGATGGTTCGGCAGCATGACGCCACCCGATCCAACACGAATCGTCTTCGTCTGCCCAGCAACGTGGCCGATCAGCACCGACGTCGCGGAGCACGCAAGCCCCTGGATGCTGTGGTGCTCGGCCAGCCAAAAGCGCTTGTACCCCTGCGCTTCGGCAAACTGCGCGGCCTGTACGGTGCGCGCAATGGCCTCACTCACCGGCTCGGCGGGACGCATGCTGACAAGATCGAG
>CBAAAH010000251.1:0-4658 GCA_964658865.1 uncultured Granulicella sp. | reverse complement strand
GTTTGGGGCGCAGCTCCAAGAAATGGGCCGTTAGGCCCTCAGGTCGCGTCCGAAGGACGTGCTCCGTTTGTTTTCCACGGATTCACCGTTTCTGGCCAACCTACATCCTGCTATTCCTCTTGTTCTTCTTGTACTTCTTGACTTCCTTATATGCAGAGCCAAACTGCCCCCGGAAGTCTTGTGGCCGAAAAAGTTAATGCAACAGAGCCCCTTCAACGACTATGCCTCTGCTAAGCCGGCCATAGTTTCTCTGGCAGAACCTTTTCGGAAAAGGTTCTGCCAGGTTGAAGAACACGTTCGCCTGTCATGGTGAACTGAACCTCCGGCAACAAGAAGCATACGGATTGCAGATCGCCGCAGAGTGCCTTCGAGTAAGCCGAATGAGTTGAGCCTTCCAAGGGGATACAGATGCTGGGAGGCGCCGGCAAGTCGATCTCCTGCGCGGTGACGCGCTTATCCCACGACTGCACGGACAGGGCGCGGCCTTGCGGGACGGAGTAACGAAGGAGTTCGTCGTAGCTTGCAAAGCATGCAGACCAGTCACCCTGTGGAAGGATAGGAGGCGAAGCTGTGGAGTGCAGGCTGGCTTGCAGATCTGGTGCGGAGCCAATGCCAGGTAACACCTCCACCTGAACAGATGCCGTATCAGGAGCCGAGTTCCCGTACGTGGCCTCCACTCTGGACTTTGCGGGTACGTGCATCGGCACGCCCCGCGAGAGGATGCGCGCAAGTATAGCGGGGAAGAGCTTGGAAAACGTGGTCGACACGAAGAAGATGCCAGGTTCGCCCGTTACCGTGTGGCGCACGTACAGGCGCCAGTTGCTTTGCACGGGCGAGGGGAAACCCCGGCAACTGGCTCCTCCTCCGAGCACGCGGGGGCCAAAACGACCGTGCCGGTAGGAAAGGATACTAAAAAGCGTTAGATCGCTGCTGGGACCGAGCGTTTGCAATTCGAGCCCTTCGGGAAGCAGAGCCGCCATATGTCGTGCTTCTACGAGGTAGTTCACGTAGACGACATCGTGAATGTGGCTACTGAGAACGGGTTTGGGTAGAAATTCAGCGCAGTACTGTGCAAAGCGGCTGTTGGATAGCTCTTCCTGCACTCGGCCGATCAGTCCGCGACGGTTCGCTCGCCACGGCTGCATGCGACCTACCGACTCATCGACGCGAGTTCGCCGCAAAACAGCTTCAAGCGCCAGGGCGAACCACAGCATCATCAATGCGAATCCGATCTGATTGGCCAGGTTGACGACAAGATTAGGAGCTCGCAGGAAGCTCGGGAGCAACGGCGTGAGCGACGCAAAGAGCAAAACAGGCCAGACGATGCAGGAGGCCAGAGTAAGCAGCCGATTCCACGAAGGTGTGAAGGAGAGCGACCAACTCCAGCCGATGGCCATCAGTGCATATAACGCTGCTGCAAGAGCTGTAACCGGCAGAGAAACATGGTGCTCAAAGGCTGCGTAGTTCGAATATTTCAGGAGAAAAGAAGCCGCATGCGGAAAGCCAGGGGCGAAAACATCCCAAACCGTCTCGTAAAACTGCTCGATGGTGAATGCCACAATCGTCAGAATGAAGGTAGGCATGGAAGCACGCCGCGGGATCCACCGGCCCCGAAGCAATGCAGCAGAAAGCAGGACGTCTGAGAGAGCAGAAACATGCCATGGCAACCAGCCGAAATGCCAAAGGAACGGGTGCGCATGGATGTAGGCAAAGCGCAGCTCAGGAGTGTGCCGACCAGGTCCCGGCATCGCTGGTAGAAGTAACAATGCCATCGTGACGAGCGCGAGTGCATGGACCACAAACGCTGCGAGCAAGCTGCTTTCAATGGCGCGGTCGCCAGGGGTCCGTCGCGGTAAGCTCATGACTAAATGTTACGCCCGGAACGCGAGGTGAGAAATCCGGCTCTGTTGCAAACCTTTTGAGGTGGTGTGAAGATGGGCTGAACCGGAGCTTGTCATGACCGAGTTCAGGTGGCTCTGTTGCATTAACTTTTTCGGCCACAAGATATTGAGGTTGAGTGGGCCGGGTAGAGCACAGCATCTGGTATGTGGACTGGCCGTTTTGAAGTTAATGCAACAGAGCCCACCGAACAGCTATCTGGGACCGTGAGGCGCTATGCGCGGAGAAGCTGTCGCTCCAGTGAAGCCCTCAGCTGGATCGCTCTCGCGCTCGAAGGTCGGGCAGGTGCAAGACTGGCCTGTAAACTGGGCTTCTTCGTGAGCAGAACGGCACTCTTCTATGAGCTTCGGCGGCGATCACATCCACCTGCACGGTCTTCATCGCGCGTACTCGGTATCGACGAGTGGGCGTGGAAGAAGGGCCATCGGTATGGAACGATACTGTGCGATCTGGAGCAGGGCCTGGTCATCGATCTGCTTCCAACCCGCGACTCAGAAACCGTAGCAGCATGGTTGCGTGAGCACCCGAGCGTGCAGGTCGTGAGCCGGGATCGTGGCGGCTCGTTGGCACTTGCTGAACAACCTTGTAGAGTAGATACGCTGCTCCGGTCGCTTGAGCGTCATCGTGGAATGGTAAGAGCAGTCCGCGTCTTACGGAAGGTTGTACCAACGTGTCGCAACTGTGGTGTGAGCTCAGGCAGCAGGATTTCCGGGAAATGCATCGAGCGTATGGCACTGGCTGCGGCGCCGCTTCGGACGCTTGCGAACATCCGGAGTGACACCACCCGTGAAGAGAAGAGCACCTCTATGCCTCGAGCACGTCGCCTGGCTGATGCTGAAGGTCCATCCCCGAAGACATCGCTTTCTGAAGGCCCTGTACGGGACGTTCCCAGAACTGAAAGCGCTCGGCCGTACAGCGAGAGGCTTCTTCGAGATGATCCGCAACCGCGATGCCGTAGCGTGGCCAGCTTGGCTCGAAGAAGCTGTGCACTAGAGGCTGTTATGAAATTATTTGTGGTGTGTTGAGTATTCTTGCGCACATGAGGATGGCGAAGGCGACGAAGTGGAGTCCTTTGAGTGTTGTGTCGAGCCTTTCGTAGTCCCGTGCGAGTCTTCGCAGGCGTGCGGCCCAGGCGAAGCTTCTTTCGACGACCCAGCGTTTCGGCAGGAGGACGAAGCCGCGTTTGGCCATGGGGTGCTTGACCACCTCAAGCCGGATGCCGTGTTGCTCTGTTGCCTCGACCGCGATATGCACCTGCGAACCCCTGCGCCGCTTGGCACCGTCGTGGCCCGCGCGTGCGCCGCTCTCCGGCGTCGACTGCAGCGTCCGGCTGTCGATGCAGATCGCGCTCGGCTGGCCCTTACGCCCGGCCCACTCGCGCAAAACCGACTGCACATCGGCGACCAGGGCCTCAAAACATCCCGCCGCCATCCAACGGCGGGTCTGCTGATACACCGTCGACCACGGAGGCAGATCGTGCCGCATCCAGCGCCACTGGCAGCCCGTCTTCACGATGTAACGCAGCCCGTTGAACACCTCCCGCAAATCATGCTCACGCTGTCTGCTGTCCTCACGGCACAAAAGCAAATACGGCAGCACAAACCACCACTCCTCGTCCGTCACATCACACGGATACCCCTTACGCTCAACCCCGGCCATCCCTCCATGCTCAACAAAAACAACACCCCTGAAAAGAACGGCTCTGTTGCATTAACTTTTTCGGCCACAAGATATTGAGGTTGAGTGGGCCGGGTAGAGCACAGCATCTGGTATGTGGACTGGCCGTTTTGAAGTTAATGCAACAGAGCGGCAGAAGGGGCAGTTGCTGGCCACCATCGACGACCCGCAAACGGCGCAGCAACTATGCCAGGCACAGGCCATTGTGGTGCAGTTAAAGGCGCAGCTTGCCCAGGCACTGGCGAATGCAAAGCTCACCACGCTGAACAACCAGCGGTTTGAAGAGCTGTACAAGCAGGGCGGCGCGAACGACGCCAACGTGCAGGCCGCGCGCGCCAACATCGACGTGCTGACCGGCCTGAAACCCAGCGACAGGGTCATTTTGTCGCCGAGCGATGGCATCACCCACGGCAGCAAAGTCGATCCGCAGAACCCCTCTTAGGCACGGTCTACGCTAGCATGGAGAAACAGTGACTACACCGCAATCGAACGGCATCGTCTCTCTTCGCGGCCTGCGCAAGACCTACACCGGTAAGGTACCCGTGACTGCCGTCGACGGCATCGATCTCGACGTGCCCGCGGGCAGTATCTACGGCTTGCTCGGGCCCAATGGCGCAGGCAAAACCACGACCATTTCCATCTGCACGACGCGTGCGCTACCCACCGGCGGAACGGCGACCATCGCCGGTGTGGATGTGGTGCGCCACCCAGCCGACGCACGCCGGCACATGGGCGTCGTGCCGCAGTACAATACGCTGGAACGGTCGTGCACGGTAGAGGAAAACATCCAGTTCCACTGCATGTATTTCGGCTTCAGCAAGGCAGCGGCGAAAGAGCGTACCGCGCAACTGCTGGAGCAATTCCACCTGGCCGAGCGTGCGAAATCGTACCCAAACCAACTCTCCGGCGGCCTTGCCCAGCGCGTGCAGATTGCGCGCGCCATCGCCCACTCGCCGCAGGTGCTGTTTCTGGACGAGCCCTCCGCCGGGCTGGACCCACAGAGCCGGATCGCCATGTGGGAATCGGTGCAGGGTCTTCGCCAGCATGGCATTACCGTCGTGCTGACGACGCACTACATGGAA
>CBAAAH010000250.1:0-4688 GCA_964658865.1 uncultured Granulicella sp. | reverse complement strand
AAGCCGGATATGAAGGGACCGATCCTGTGCTTTGTCGGGCCTCCCGGCGTCGGCAAAACCTCGCTCGGTAAGTCGATTGCACGTGCCCTCGGCCGCAAGTTCGCCCGCATCTCGCTCGGCGGCATGCACGACGAGGCGGAAATTCGCGGACATCGTCGCACGTACATCGGCGCCATGCCCGGCCAGATCGTGCAGAACCTGAAGCGTGTCGAAACCAACGACCCCGTCTTCATGCTGGACGAGATCGATAAGCTTGGCCGCGACTTCCGCGGAGACCCGGCGTCGGCGCTGCTTGAAACGCTCGACCCCGCGCAAAACGGGACCTTCCGCGACAACTACCTCGACCAGCCGTTCGACCTGTCGAAGGTGCTGTTCATCTGCACAGCCAACCAGCTCGATCCGATCCCCGCGCCTCTGCTCGACCGTATGGAGATCATCGAACTGACCGGCTATACGGAAGAGGAAAAGGTCAATATCGCGGCTAAGTACCTCGTTCCACGGCAGATCCGCGA
The DNA here is from genome assembly GCA_964658865.1 of uncultured Granulicella sp. Taxonomy (GTDB): domain Bacteria; phylum Acidobacteriota; class Terriglobia; order Terriglobales; family Acidobacteriaceae; genus Terriglobus. The sequence continues at coordinate 4,176 of CBAAAH010000250.1, read as the reverse complement.
AAACGGCTTGGAACCCGAGGCCGAGCAACAGAAGGAAAATGCAGAAGCCGCTGCGGAGGGTGCAACCGACTCCGAAGGCAGCGTGCCCGAGGCAAACCTGCCCGAGCCCGTAGCTGGCGATCCGCGCATTGTTTTCCCCAGGGAGTCGCTCGGCATCATTGCGCGACACTACACCCGTGAGGCTGGCGTCCGCAAACTGGAGCAGCTTGTCGGAACTGTTTGCCGCAAGCAGGCGCGCCGTATCGCCGAGGGCAAAATTGAGCCTCTGACGGTGACGGACGCTGTCCTCCACGAGTTTCTCGGCGGCTACAAGGTACGCGTCGATACGGAGATCGCCGAGCGAACCAAGCGCAGCGGCGTTGCGGTCGGCCTCGCCTGGACACCGGTCGGCGGCGACATCCTGTTCATTGAAGCCAACCGCATGAAGGGTAAGGGGAACTTCCAGATCACCGGCCAGATCGGCGACGTGATGAAGGAAAGCATGCAGGCTGCGCTGACCTGGGTGCGCTCCAATGCAACCTCGCTCGGGCTCGACCAGGACGTGCTGAAGGATATTGATCTGCACCTGCACGTGCCTGCCGGCGCCATTCCAAAGGACGGCCCCAGCGCTGGCGTCACCATGGCAACTGCCCTAGTCTCGCTGCTGACCGACATGCCGATCCGCCCGTTGCTCGCCATGACCGGAGAAATCACGCTGAGCGGAAACGTGCTGCCGGTCGGTGGCATCAAGGAGAAGTTTCTTGCCGCCAAGCGCGCGGGCGTTCGCGACGTCATCCTGCCCATCGACGTTAAACCGAACGTTGAAGAGGACTTAACCGCGGATCAGACCGATGGCATTACCATCCACTACGCCTCGCGCATCGAAGATGTCCTGGCGGTCGCGCTGCCCCACAGCATGCGCGATGCCGTAGAGGCCGAGCAGATTCGTGACGAGGTAATGGCGGCGGCATAATCCGCAGGCAAGCCGAGATGCCGTGCAAGCGAACCTGCTGCACGGCATTTCTATTTGCGGCAATGGTGTTATCGCCACAATGCACGTCGCTGGATTGTCGTGTGGTGTCCCGGTATCTTTAAAGCAGATGCATTTGCAAATCCTCTTTTTCGGTGTGCTGCGTGACCGCTTCGGCGAGCGCGAAGATCTGCAGCAGTTTCCCGGCGAAACTGTAGCCGATCTGGTGCGCTACTATCGCGTCGTCGCGCCAGAGATCACCACCTTGTGGGACACCATTGCGGTGGCCGTGAATCAGCAGTACGTCACCGCAAAGTCGGCCCTGGCTGAGGGCGATGAAGTCGCACTTTTGCCACCGGTCAGTGGCGGCAAGGAAGGCGAATCCCATGCAGGTTGAACTTACGCGCGCGGTCATCGACACAAAACGCATTACCGACGCGCTGAAGCAGGGGAGCGACGGTGCGGTGACGATTTTCGACGGCATCGTGCGCAACAACACCCGCGGTCGCCGCACGCTGTACCTGGACTACACCGCTTACGAGCCGATGGTTCTACCCGAAATGCAGAAGCTCGCAGGCGAGGCAATGACCCGCTTCGGCGTGCGCAATGTTGCGCTGGTGCACCGGCTGGGCAAGCTGGAGATCGGCGAAACCAGCATCCTGATCGCCGTCGCTTCGGCGCATCGCGGTGCCACTTTCGACGCCTGCCGCTGGCTGATCGACACACTGAAAAAGACTGTGCCCATTTACAAGCAGGAGTTTTTCGAAGACGGTGCAGTATGGGCTGCCGGTGAGCCTTTTCCACCGGAACTCATCACAAGCGCATAGGCTCACAGGCGTGCGAAATCCCCGTCCAACGAAGCGGAGTTCCCGTTGAAAAGCCTCGTTTTGCTGGTCGCCGCCACGCTTATGACCCTGCCCACGCAGCAGGAACAGGCTCCGGAAACCGGCGCACCCATACTGCGCGTGGATACCCGGCTGGTCAACGTTCCGGTGAATGTGACGGACGCCAAAGGCATGGCTGTTCCTGACCTGACGAAGGTTGATTTCACCCTGCGCGAGGACGGCAAGCCGCAACGCATTGCCATCTTCGAACATGAAGCCGCAACACCGCTCTCGATCGTGATGGCGATCGATACGTCAGGTTCGGTGCTGACGCAGTTCCACACAGAAAAGGACGCAGCCAAGCATTTCGCCAAGGACATTCTGCGTGAACAGGATGAGATGGACCTGATCAGCTTTTCCGACGAATCGAACGAGATCGTTCCGTTCACCAACGATCCGAAACGCATCGAGCAGGGCCTGACGCGCCTGGGCAAGGGCGAAGATACCGCGCTCTACAACGCCATCTACGTTGCCAGCCAGCGCCTGGGCGAGGCGAAGCCCGACGCCGAGCGCCGCCGTATCCTCGTCCTTGTCACCGACGGTGGCGACAACCCGCTGAAGCGTGAGATGAGCTACGCCAAGGCGATTGAAGCTGCCCAGCGCGCTGGCGCGGCTATTTACCCCATCATCATTGTGCCTATATTGGCCGATGCCGGTCGCAACGTCGGTGGTGAGCACGCGCTCATCCAGATGGCGAACGATACCGGCGGCAAATACTTCTATGTCACGGAGAAAGAAGACCTGAAAACGGCCTTTGCGCACCTCTCCGACGATCTGCGCGCTCAGTATTTGCTTGGCTATTACGCGCCACGCCATGGACAGGACAGCAGCTTTCGCAGCATCGACGTGCAACTGACCGACCCCGCGCTGCAGGCGAAACTAGCGCTTCGTAACCGCACCGGCTACTATGCCGACGCACGGTAACCAAACAAAGCGGGTGCTCCTGTCTCGTAGTGAAGACAGGGTTTTCATGGAACAGTTTGACTGGCGAACTGTCGACTCGCTAACTCGCTGCTTTCCCCGTATCCTTGCCGGGTATGAGCTTCTACGACCCCAGCCAGTTTAAATTCGCTACACCCGCAGCCGCCATCGCGCGCGAGGCTGGTGCTCTGCTGCGCCACTTCTACGAAAAAGGCGTCACGGCCGAGTTCAAGTCCGAAGTCGACATCGTGACCGAGGCCGACCGCGCCAGCGAAAAACTCATCACCGAGCGGCTGGGCATGGCCTTTCCCGACCACGGCATCTTCGGCGAAGAAGGCGCGCGCGAGCGGCTCGGTGCGGAGTACCGCTGGTACGTCGACCCCCTGGACGGTACGACCAATTTCGCCCATGGCTTCCCGTACTTCTGCGTGTCCATGGGCCTGGAGCATCGGCCGCCCGGTCTGCGCGACGATGAAGACGGCGAGATCGTCGCCGCCGTTATCTACGAGCCGCTGCGCAATGAATTGTTCCACGCCGAGCGCGGCATGGGCGCGTGGCTTAACGAGCGACGCATTCACACGTCCAAGTGCACGCAACTGCAGGAGTCGCTGCTGGCAACGGGATTTCCGTCGCAAAAGCGCCACCAGTCGCCGAACATCCACTTCTACCACGAACTCACCCTGCGCACCCACGGCCTGCGCCGCGCCGGTGCCGCCGCCATCGACCTGGCCTACACCGCGTGCGGGCGGCTCGATGGTTACTGGGAGTTCAACCTGAACCCTTGGGATACCGCGGCCGGATACCTGCTGGTCGAGGAAGCTGGCGGCGACGTGAGCCGCTTCGATGGCTCCAGGTTTCAGCTCAACAGCAAGGAAGTGCTGGCGACGAATGGAATAATCGGCGGAGAACTGCGCCAGGTGTTCGCGGACATGTTCGCCGGGCGCAACCTGGAGCCAATTCCCACGCCCGAAGAGTTTAAGCGTCGCCGCGAGCAGCAAGGGCCTTAAGGCGTTCGTGCTTCAGACATGGACGAGCAAACCCGGACCATTTCCCTCCGATTTTTAGTAACTGTTATCATCGAGTTCTCGCAACAAGGCTTGCTTGAAAGGATTTAAGCTCCCATGGCATACGTCATCGCAGAACCCTGCATCGGCACCAAAGACACCGCGTGCGCCGATGCGTGCCCAGTCGATTGCATTCACCCCAAGAAGGGTGAGGAAGGCAACGACTCCGCGGATCAGCTCTTCATCGATCCGGTCGAGTGTATCGACTGCGGCGCCTGCGTCCCGGTGTGCCCGGTATCCGCGATTTACGCGGCAGACGACTTGCCCGACAAGTGGGCGAGCTTCGCCGAGTTGAACGCCACCCACTTTGGCCGTTAAGTTTCTTCTTTATCGCATCGTGCAAAAGCGCGCAGCCAAG
>CBAAAH010000249.1:0-4715 GCA_964658865.1 uncultured Granulicella sp. | reverse complement strand
GTAGCAGCCCCGGGGCGATTTCGTAGAAGGAGGTGATGCCATGAGACCCTTGCGGGTCAGGTGGGGTAAAGTCACGATTCAGATACCGGCCGAAATCGTCCTGTATCTGCTCGTGAAAGCGTTGATGCACCTATAACCGGGTTCATCAACCGTCACATAACCGTTCCCCGTCGCTTAGTCAGAGTGGCGGGGAACATTTCCGCGAGCATTTTTCCGCACACGAGCCGATACCAGTATCAGACGCAAGGCAGGCGGCGAAGTCAATAAAAATTCATTTCCGATTTGCGTCAGTCGTGCGCCACGGGCAAGCTAGAGCCATGTCCATCGCAGAAGAGAATCTGGCAGCACTGCTGACCGAGACGCGCAATCCCCGTTCCGAGCACATCGACAGCTTGCCCACCGAAGCGATGCTGCGCGTCTTCAACGACGAGGACGCGACCGTCGCCGCGCGTGTTGCCGAGCAGATTCCGCGCATTGCGCAGGCGGTGGACGCCATCGTGGAACGTGTGCGGCAGGGTGGCCGGCTGTTCTACATGGGCGCGGGCACCAGCGGCCGGTTGGGCGTGCTGGATGCGTCAGAGTGTCCGCCCACATTTTCCGTGCCGCGCGACCTGGTGCAGGGCATCATCGCGGGTGGAGACGGTGCCCTGCGCGTGTCGGCAGAGGGCGCGGAGGATTCGCGCGAGCAAGGCGCGGCGGACCTGATCGCCCATGGGTTCAACCAGTCGCGCGGTCTGGATGTGCTGGTGGGCATCGCGGCCAGCGGACGCACGCCGTATGTGCTGGGCGCGATTGAGCATGCAAAGCAACACGGCTGCCTGACGATCGGCCTGTCGTGCGTTCCGGGGTCGGCGCTTGCATTGGCGGCCGACCTTCCCATCTCTCCCGCGACCGGTGCGGAGGTCATCACCGGCAGCACCCGCATGAAGGCCGGCACCGCGACCAAGCTGGTGCTGAACATGCTGAGCACTGCGCTGATGGTGCGGCTGGGTCATGTTTACGGCAACCTGATGACGAATGTGGCACCCACGAACGCCAAGCTGGTGGATCGCGCGGAACGCATCATCGTGGCGGCAACCGGCGTCGACAAGGATCGCGCGGCCCATCTGCTGCGCGAAGCAGGAACCGTGAAGATCGCCATTGTGATGCAGCAGCGCGCTGGGACCAAAGCCGAAGCCGAAGCGATGCTCGAACAGCATAAAGGCGATCTTCGCCAGACGCTTCGCCGCACCTGACGCTTTCGGCAGGCGAAGTGCGCCACGCGCCATTGCGGTCCGAAAAAAGGGAGCCGTGTCGACAGGAGCGTATCCTGAACGGATGGACCAAACCGCAAAATCTCCGGTAAAAGCGCCGTTTGCCTTCCTCGGCGTCTGCTGCGCGGTGGGTGTTTCCAGCCTGTATTACTGTCAGCCGCTGCTGCCCTCCATGGGCCACACGTTCGGTGTCGACGCCGCGAAGTCCGGCCTGGTCGCCGTCGCCACGCAGGTAGGCTATGCCATCGGCTTGCTGTGTTTTGTGCCGCTGGGAGACATTCTGGAACGGCGCGCGCTGATGACCAAGTTCTACGCAGCCGTTGCCGTGGCGCTGCTCTGTGTCGCCGCCGCGCCCACGCTGCCGCTGCTCATTCTTGCCAGTGCCGTGATGGGTGCGCTTGCCTGCGTCACGCATATTGCGCTGCCCATCGCACCCGATCTTGCGGTGCCGAAAGAGCGTGGCCGCGCCATCGGCATTGTGATGACGGGGCTGCTGTTGGGCGTGTTGCTGGCGCGTACCTTTGCCGGTTGGATCAACGATCTGTCGGAGCTGGTGACGCATCGCATCGCGGGCTGGCGCGTGGTGTTTGCGCTTGCCGGTGTCCTTTCGCTTGGTTTTTCGTTTGCCATGCCGCGTGTCATGCCGCTGCTGCCGCCCAAGCAGAGCCTGCGCTACGGCGAGGCCATGCGCAGCCTGTGGACGGTTTTTCGCGAGGAGCCGATGTTGCGTGAAAGCTGCCTGATGGGCGCGCTTGTCTTCGGCGCATTTTCCATCTTCTGGAACACGCTGGCCTTCATGCTGGGCGCGCACGGTCTGGGTGCGGGTGTAGCGGGAACGTTCGGCCTGGTCGGCGCGGGCGGTGCGCTCATTGCAGGCTCGGCTGGCAAAATCTGCGATCGGCGCGGACCGCGCTACGTGATGAGCCTGGCGGTCGCGTTTCTGGCCGTGTCGTACGTGCTGGTCTACGTGACGGAAAAGTTTGCCGACAGCGCGCAGGCCGCGCATCGCCTGCGATTGGTGCCCTACCTGGGCTCGCTCGCCTTTGCCGTCATCATTATGGACGTTGGTGCGCAGGCGTCGCAGATCGCGAACCAGACACGCATTTTCGCGCTTCGGCCAGAGGCCCGCAGCCGCATCAACACCGTCTACATGGTGACGTACTTTACCGGTGCGGCCATCTCTTCCGCGCTGTCCACGCTGGTGTGGCAGCACTTCGGGGTAAACGGCATCTGCGGCCTTGCGGCCGTGCTGATTGCCGCGGCAGCGGTGCGGCATCTGACCGGCGACCGCAACCCGTATCGCCGTCCCGCGTCGGTGCAGGACCTGGAGCCGACGATGCTGGAGATGTAGGTGTACGCGTCCCGGGCGCGTCTGTGCCGGGAACTAGGTTGCGGGTATTGGGCCAATGTTCTGCCGTGAACAACCCATGGGGTGGCATTCCGGCTCCATAGAATATGGAGGGACGTTATGCCCCAGTGGAAGAGCACTATCATCGCATCAATGTGTGCGTGCGTTTTCGTGGGAGCCGCAGCGGCACCCGCCCAGGTTTCGATCGGCATCGGGGCTGGCAGGCCCGCTCCTGTATGCCCCTATGGATACTACGATTACGCGCCATATAACTGCTCTCCCTATGGCTACTACGGGCAAGACTGGTTCAGCAACGGTGTCTTTATCGGTGCCGGTCCGTGGTTCCACGGATCGCGCGGCTTTTACGGCCATGTGGATAACCGTTACGACCCGAACCACGGCTATCGCGGGCCATATCCCGATCGCGGTGCACAGCCGTTTCAGCACTTCCAGGGGAACGAGGCGCGAGACGGGCAAGGCCATGTCGGCAATGCCGGACATCCGGGCGGTGGGGAGCATGTCGGCGGCTTCCAGGGCCATGGCGCACCCGGCGGTGGTGGGGACCATGGTGGCGGCGGCGACCACGGTGGCGGACATCGCTAAAGTCCAACGATCAAGCTGAGAGGCCCGCGATATGCGGGCTTCTCGGCGTGTCTGGAAGTGAAATCTCTGGTGAACCGGGCAGGACTCGAACCTGCGACCCTCTGCTTAGAAGGCAGATGCTCTATCCGGCTGAGCTACCGGTTCCCATGCAGTTAGACTACATTGCGGCGCGCGCGTGCTGCCTGGGTTTGTTAGACGCTTAGCAGTTCCCGCGAGCGGAACAGGGCGACCGTATCGCGCAACGCCTCTCCCCAGCGTTGCTCCGCCTCTTCCACGTCCACGCCCACACCCTTCACATAAAGCGTCAGGGCAAATCCCTCGCTTACCGTCTCTAGGTCCAGCACCGCCGGCCGCAACACGGCCTCCACCTTTGCCAGGCTGTGAGGCAAGTCGTTCGCCAGGCGCTCCATGCGATACAACACCTGCGCCGTGCGGTGGCGCGACACGAATACCGGCCGCTCACGCCACAGCAGGTCGATGTAGCACGTCATGCCGGCGGTCGCCACGTCGGGGTCCACCAAAAGATCGTCGCGCACGGCTTCCAGCTCTTCTGCGTCCATGCCCCAGGCGTCACATTTTGTGGTGAACACGGGACTTCGGGGTGCGTTCAGGGCGCGCAGTGCGGCCAGCAGCGGCGGATGCTCGTCTGCCTCGGCAATCTCATCCAGCGCGTCCGGATCGCTGCGCAGGTCGACCCAGCGCAGCGATCCATCGGGTGAGCTCCACGGCACCACCAGCACCGGGTCGTCCACACCGCACGCGGTGCTCCACTCCATCAACATGCGGCAAGCCTTTCCTGTGGGTGCACATCCTGCGTGCATGCCTGTACAAACGCCAGCAACTGCGCCTCGGCCCAGTAACCGTCGTAGCCCGGTACCGGGTCTTCCAGAAACGCGCAGTGGCCGCCATGTTCGGGTTCCACCAGCAGTACCCACGGGTTCGCTCGGACGCGCGCACGGGTCGGCGCGGTCAGGCGGATAAACGGATCGTCCAGTGCGTGCAATACCAGCGTGGGCACGGCGATGCGCTCCATCGTGCGTGCCGCGCCGGAGCGTGCGTAGTAGTCGTCCGCACCGGCAAAGCCGCACGGCGGAGCCATGACATGTTCGTCGAATTCGCGAATCGACCGTATGCGGTCCAGCGCGCGCACAGGGTACATTGCGGGAAACAGCCGAACCCTGCGCCGGTACGATGCACGCAGCCCGCGCAGAAAACGATGCTCATACACGCGGTTCCACGGTTCGTGCAGGGCGTCGGCGCTCTCGCCCAGATCCATCGGTGGCGAAACGGCGACGGCACCGGCAAGCTCCGCTGGGCCATCCCCGCCAAGCTCGCCCATGGCTTTCAGCACCAGATTGCCGCCCATGCTGTAGCCAGCCAGCACGATCTTCCGGCAGCCGCGCGCTATGGCCCAGCGCAGCACGGCCGTTACGTCGCCGCTCATGCCGCTGTGATACATCGTTAGCGAGAGTGCATCGCTGCCACCGCAGTTGCGCATGTTCATGCGGATG
>CBAAAH010000248.1:0-4744 GCA_964658865.1 uncultured Granulicella sp. | reverse complement strand
TCCGCTTTACGCATTTTGAAGACAATGACGTAGTGCGCCACAACCTGGTGCAGCGCATCGTGAAAGCCTATGACACGCATGCCCGGCACAACCAACTCTCGTTCGGGCTGACGGATAACACGCTTGACCCTGCAAGTGTACCGGCGGCGATCCCCCACAAAATGCAATAACGACGCTGCCCACGGAGTTCCTCTCCGTGGGCAGCGCCTTAAGGCGTAACAGCCGTAACCTTTGCCTGGATCATCGCTTCCACTTCATTCCATACCGCGGGATCATTCTCAATTTCAATGTGCGGCTTCATAAAGGTGCGCGCAAACCAGGGAAACTGGCCGCAATCCACCGGCGACTTCCGGTAGTCGAGCTGCCTGTTGCCCAAAATGACGGTGCGCGCCGGGTCTGCCGCGCGGATCGTCGCTCGGCCGTGCAGCATGCCTTCCGTCTGGTAAAAGTTGATCGCCTCACGCACATTGGCGGGAATCACTTCGTCGTTTTCACCAAACTTCTGCACGCTATCAACCTGGATGGTGAGCAGCACCGGCACATTCATCACCGCAAGTTGATCCGCCAGATGCACCGTCTCCGACGCTCCCCAACTGTGGCCGTAAATGACGATGCGCGCGGCCTGCTTTTCCGACGCGCTCAGCCGGCCATCCCCGTCCCGATCCAGAAATTTGGTCACCGACGCAAGGGGCAGGTCACCCACGTGGTTTGCAAATGTCAGTACCTTTACGCGGTCGCCATCGCGCTGCTGCAACTGCCGCGCAATCACGGCCTCTTTGTGCACCAGGTTATCCGCACGGACGCGACCCCCCATGAAGCCGACCACCAGCAGCGGACGTTGCTCCGTCGCTACATGGTGGATCGCTTGCTGGGCCAGGGCAGACATCGAGCTCAGTAGGAACGCACCACCTGCAATCGTTCCTTCCCAGCTTTTCCATCGGTTCCGTTCCATTTTGTACCCTCAGCACAGTCAAAAGCACGCGCCCACTGCTCACGATGGATTGCACGAAAGACAACGTTCCGGCGGCCCACCACAACAAAGCTGTCCAGCACGAGTCTATTCCCTCAACTTTAAGGCTCGGCGCTCCCGTGTCATTTTCACCACGTCACCCCGGATTGATGCACGGCAAGGTGAAAATCAGCGTCCAACATCTGTAATTCAGACACACAACGAGGTTTTCATGTTTTCCCGCTCCAGCCGGATCGCTCCTGGCCGCGTTGCAAGCGTATTTCTGCTTGCCCTTGCACTTGCCTGTGCGTCCATGCTTCACGCGTCCGTCGCCCTGCTCATGGAAGAGCCCTACGGCGATTTTGGTGCATTCAATCCAACCGGGCACGCCGCCGTTTACTTGAATCATGTGTGCGCGGTAACGCCGACACGCCTGCGCACGTGTGAACCCGGCGAACTTGGCGTCGTCATCAGCCGATATCACAAAATTCACCACGATGACTGGATTGCTATCCCGTTAGTGCCGTACCTATACGCGGTCGATAACCCGAGCAATGTGCCGGCCTCCATCGATAAAGCAGAGGTCGAACGCCTGCGCACTGCGTACTGGGCGGCAAAGCTGACCGCGCTTGCACCCGCAAAGGCCGACGGGACGCCTCCCGGTGGCGAGTGGACGCAGCTTGTGGGTTCCTCGTTCGATCGCAAGATTCACGGCTTTCAGGCCGACACCACCACCGAAGAAGACGACAAGCTCATCGTCTACTTCAACGATCGCCGTAACATCGGCCACTTCAATCTCCTGTTTCATAACTGCGCGGATTTTTCCAAGGCCGTTCTGCAGATCTATTTTCCACACGCCATCCACCGCAACTGGATCGCCGACTTTGGCCTGACCACGCCAAAGCAGGTGGCCAAGTCGCTGGTGCGCTACGGTCGTGACAACCCGGAAATTCATCTGACCGCGTTCACCATTTTGCAGGTGCCGGGAAGCATGCCGCGCAGTCACCCTGTCGACGGCGTGGCCGAGTCGCTGGTGCGTAGCAAGAAATATATCGTTCCGCTGGTGGTACTTGCGCCGGAGTTTGCCGGCGGCGTGGCCGTAGGATACCTGGTACGCGGACGTCTCACCCTGCCGCGGGACGCGCCCGTGTTCCAGATCGGCGACACGGCACCGTCATCCCCGCAACTCGCCGACACGGCAAACGGCATGGCGTCCCCTTCACGGAACCATCCCGATCCGCTTGTCCTCCCCACGCAAACGCCGGAACCGGCCGCAGCAGGACATACACCGTAATCAGGCGTTTTCAGTCGGTTCCACGGTACCATCACAACAGGCGGCAGCTCCGCCCAAGAGACGCGCACGTTGATCGTCATCGAACCCCCAAGTAGCAGCTCCGGCGAAGCGGCCTTTCAGGCAGTGAGGAAACCGGAGCTAAGCCGCTTTTTGAAACAGGCGCAGCGTGCGCTGGAACTGCAGGGTGAGGTCACCCTGCTCCTGGCGGACAACAACCGCATCCGCGACCTGAACCGCAGCTTTCGCGGCAAAAATAAGACTACCGACGTACTTTCATTTCCGGCAGCGGAAAATGGCGAAGGCGTCGCTGGCGATCTCGCGATTTCGGTCCCGATCGCGGCAACGCAGGCTGCAACCCACGGTCACACGCTCGCAGAGGAACTGCGCATCCTGACGCTGCACGGCCTGCTTCACCTGGCGGGCTACGACCACGAGACGGATTCCGGGGAGATGCGCGCACGCGAAGCGGAGTTGCGGGAACAGTTCTCGCTCCCTGTGAGCCTGATCGAACGGACGCTCGCCAGGCCGCAGAAAAAAGCTCGTCCGGGAAAGACCCTGACGCACACAACCAAGTCCCCCAAGAAAGCGGTGAAATCTGCCGGTGCCGGCGCATCTGCCCGCGCGATGGAAGCCCGCATGGGGGTAGAGCTTCAGAGCACACCGAAGGCCAAAGCGACCGCGAAGCAGATCGTTCCGGTGAAACCACGAGCCACGGTAAAGGCACGCGGATGATCCTCGCCTTGGTGACGGCGGCCCTGCTTGCCGTACTGACGCTCAGCGCCTACGCCGACCGCGTGTATGCCGAGCTTGGTAAATTTCTCGCGCGTGCGTCGCAAGACAACGTGGATGCCTGGATCGAGCGCATCGAACCGCGATTCGGCTTGTCGCGCGATTCCATTGCACTTTCCGCCAGCATCCTGCGGCTCGCCACGGTAGCAGCCCTGGCGTTACTGCTGGGCCGGTACGGTTCACGGGCCACCGGTGCACTCCCCTTCGTTACCGGTCTGGTCGAACTCACGCTGGTTCTGGTCTTTTTCGATCGGCTTATTCCGCAGTTGCTGTTCACGCGCACGACCGGCGCATGGGTGACGCGTGTCCGCTGGGTCTACCAGGTTGTGCTGTATTGCGTGTTGCCGGTGACGCTGCTCTTCGGCTTGCTCCTTTCCATCGTGTCGCTCGCCGAGCATGACCCCGAAGAGGACCAGGATTCGCCCGAAGAAGGCGTGGACGCCCTGCTGGAAGCCGGCGAAGAAGAGGGCATTCTGGAAGAAAGCGATCGTGCGCTGGTGCGGTCTGTCGTGGAGTTTGGCGATCTTGTGGTGCGCGAAATCATGACGCCGCGACCTGAGCTTTTTGCCGTCGCAGAGAACACCACGCTCGCCGAATTTCTGGATCATTTGCAGAAATCGAACTTCTCGCGCGTGCCCGTCTATAGCGGCACGCTCGACAACATTACCGGAATCGCCTTTGCCCACGACCTGCTGCAGGTGCGCGACGAGGATGCGGGCTACCGAACCGTCCGCGACATCCAGCGGCCAGCGGTCTTCGTTCCCGAACCCAAGCGGGTGAACGTGCTACTGCGCGAGATGCAGTCGGCCAAGCAGCACATGCGCATCGTCATTGACGAGTACGGTGCCGTCGCCGGTCTGGTCACAATCGAAGATCTTATCGAAGCGATCGTCGGCAACATTGAGGATGAACACGAAACAGCCCAGCCGGCCGATGCCGTGGAGCGCGTTGATGATGCGACCTGGATCGTTCCCGGATCGCTCGATCTGGCCGACCTTCGCGACCTGCTGAACGCGCGCCATGCCGACGACATGCCGGCCGAAAGCATCGACGAAGACGACCACGATCGCACACCACTGCGCCTGCCCGCAGACCTGGAATCGACGACTGTCGGCGGCCTCGTCTCAGAGCTCGCGGGCCACATTCCCCTGCCGGGCGAGGTCGTGGAAGACGGCACGTTGCGTCTCGAGGTGCTGGCCTCGACCACGCGCCTGGTCACCCGCGTGCGCATCCAGATCGTGGAAGATACCGAGGCCTGAGCGCAGGCACCCAACGAAACGCGTCGCGGGCGACTACACTGGAGCGATGCCCTTTCACTCCGGCTTTGCCTCCATCATCGGCCGTCCCAACGCCGGCAAATCGACCCTGCTGAACGCCTTGCTTGGCGAGAAGGTCGCTATCGTCACGCACAAGGCACAGACCACGCGAAACCGCATTCTTGGTGTGCTCGAAGTTCCGGCCAAGCCGAAGTCGAAAACGCGTGACGCGCAACCCGCCGCGCAGGTCATCTTGGTGGACACGCCGGGCGTGCACAAACCAAGCACCCAACTCGACAAGCGCATGATGCAGGAGGTGCACGACGCGCTGGAATCGCGCGATGTCATCCTGTTCCTTGTCGATGCGACCCACCGCCTGCACGACCCGGAAAGGCTGGCGCGCGAAAAGACCGAGGCCAACGAAAAACGTGCGCTTTCCGCCGCGGAAGACGCCTT
>CBAAAH010000247.1:0-4745 GCA_964658865.1 uncultured Granulicella sp. | reverse complement strand
TTCGTGCTGCTCGCCGTGGCTTGCGCTCGTACCGTATTCGCGCGGAAGGTACGCGTCTGGCCCTTCATCTGCGTTGTTGCCGAGCCGGCAGGGACGCTCCAAGTCACCTGCTTCGTCACATCCTGCTGCGAGCCGTCGCTGTAAAATGCCAGCGCCGTGTGCTGCTCCGCGGAACCCAGGGCAATGCTGCTGCTGGTCGGCTCCACATACAGTGCCGTCAGCTTCGCGGTTGTGGCGGTTGCCACCACACCCTTTACCTGCACTGCCGCCAATGTCGCCGCACCGTTGTACGTCGCCGCCAGCGTAACGGCGGCGTCGCTGGTGCCGGCTGCCGTAGCCAGGCCAGTGGAACTGATGGTCAAGGCCGCGGTGTTGCTGGAAAGCCAGTTCACCTGCGAAGAAACATTCGCGGTGGTGCCGTCGCTTAACGTTGCCGTCGCCGTAAACTGCTGCGTCGTGCCCGCAGTGATCGTCGCGCCGGACGGTGTAATGCTGAGCGAAGCAACGGTGGATCCCGCGGCGGTCGGGGTACCCGCGACGGTGCCCAGCAGGGCGGCACTCTGTGTGCCGATGTTTACTGTCAGCGCAAACGGACCCGCTGCCGTCGCCGTCAGCAAGCCGCCGCTTGTAATGTTCGCCACGCTGGCCGGACTGACGGCCCATTGCGCGGAACCGGAGAGGTCGCTCGTGGTTTGATCGGCATAGGTTGCCGTCACGGAAAATTGCTGCGTTCCGCCCACGGACAACGATGGCGTACCGGGAGCGATCGTAAGTCCCTGTACGGCACCATGGCCGATGGACACGACCGTCGTTGCATAAGTTTGTTGGTAGGTGGCCGACACGGTCGATGTACCCGCGGAAGATCCCTTCAGCAGGCCCGTTTGCGAAACGGTGGCGACACCGGGGCTGGAAGAATTCCACGCGACCATGGAGGTCACGTCCGAGATCTGCTTCAGTGAATCGGTGAGGTAGGCGTGAAGTTGCGTCGTCGATCCCGCGGCTACGGTCGTGTTTTCCATAGAGATAGACAGCGTCGACGTCATGTGTGTCGAGCCGCATCCGGAAAACATCAGGCTGAGAAGCAAAAGAAAGAAAACGCAAGGAAGGCAGGGGGATTGCCTCTTGCTCATATCGGGTTGACCTTTCTCGTTAAAGATGCAGTTTCAATATCGGCAAGTAGAGGCCTCGCTGCAGTGTCCTGTCTGTAACCCTTATTTGCCGGCGATCTACATCTTTTGTGCGGAAGGTAAACACAGATCTTCGGCCATTGTTTCCGCGCGCTTCACTGCGGCGAATCCATCCGATTCATGTGTGGAACAAGGCGACCGATAAGTGAAGAAGTAATTACGACTTATCCCCCGGAGTCGAACCCCATGACTTACACTCGCCGTTTGACGGCAGGTATGATCGCATCCCTGCTTGCCTTGTACGCACCCTGCGCGGATGCGGACGCCGCCACTGTGACCGGCACACGCGTCGACGTGGCTCTTCAGGCCACCGTGCTCAACACGCTGTCCACCATCATTGCCGTTCCCGCGGTTGCGTTCGGTACCGTGACGCCCGGCATCGCGAATGCCGCGCCGCTCGGACAGGCCGTATCGGTCGTCAGCGCCTGGAATCTAGGCGTCGGTACAACCGTCAAGTTGTACGCCTACTTCGACACCGCATCGACGGCCCTGACCGGCACGTTGACGGGCAGCCTGATTCCCACGTCTGCCGTGACTGCGGCGGTCAATGGCGGATCGACGCAGAGCTTCACCAGCGCCAGCCCGTTCACCACCGGCGCTACGGCGATGACGGTGTTCTCCGTTCCCATCACCGCTCCCAACGCGATCGGCACGCGTACCGACTCCGTCGCGCTGACGCTGAACCTTACCGGTATGAGCCTCATGGCCGATACCTATACCGGCGTGCTGCACTTTCAAGCGCAGGCACTATGATCCGGCCCGGGCTTGCCCTGTTTTCGGCGGCGCACACGCGTGTTCTCCGCGTGATGCGCCGTGGGTTGATTCTGCCCATTCTGTTCCTTCTTCCGTGCTTCGCGCACCAGGCGCAGGCACAGGCCGTAAGTCCTGCGGTGGTGCAATATAGCGGTGCCACGGAAGGCAGTTTCGAGTTATCGAACGACACGCTTACGGCGCTCATCGCCACGATCGATACACGCAGCTTCAGCATCGATCGCGAAGGCGACGGTATCTTTCGGCCCCTGGACGCGAGCATTCACCTGGAGCTGAGTCAAACCAGCGTGAGGGTGCCGCCACACCAGCGGCGAACCGTCTATTACAAAGCGACCGCCGACCGGTATCCCGCGTGGTTTTCGATCTACACCACCTTTCACGGCCTACCCAAGCGCAGTGGACTGAACGTGCAACTCAGTTTGCCGCACACGGTCTACCTGCTGGACCGCCGTGCCCCCGCGCAGGAAGACCTACGGTTTACCGCATTGCGCGTGAACGGCAATCAAGTGGAAGGCGTGCTGCATAACCGCGGGCCGGGCGTGGTGCGCCTGCGCGAACTTACGGTGCACCGCGGCAGGGAAAAATCGGTGCTCGGTGGCTTTCCCCTGCTTCCAGGGGGCGACCGCGCCTTTTCTCTCGACCTACCGCGCGGCAGTGCGCCGGCACTTGTGCGCGCGCAACTCGACAAAGTCAGCCTGGAACAGGCCGTGCCATGAGAGGCACATGGCGGCTGGCTTTTTTTCTGCTCGATTGCCTTCCGCTATCGTCACAGATCGTTCATTTTTCCGGTTATGGCAACACCACCGATCAGACGGGTGGTGCCGTCGTGGAGCTGTATGGCGACAATGCCGTCAGCCGCATCGTGGTCGGTCCACAGCAGGCATACCACGTTGGGTTTGGCCGCATTGTGACTTATGGGCCGGCGACCCTGACGCTGGGCACCAGCACGCCCTCTCTGCGGCTGCCGACAGACCTTGCCGACACCCAGCGCGTGGTCTATGCCAACGGCGCGCTGCTGCGTCTGGGCGGTGCAGGCAAGGCGGTCGAGACGTTTGCCGGCGTCAGCGATCAAAGTCTCGGCGCGGGCGATGGCTCCACCTCCGACCGCAAACCGCTGCTTGTGTCCAGCGCCGCCGTGCCGACAGGCAAGGTGCTGTGGCAGGCGCTCATGGTGAGCGGCGAGCGACGCTCCATCCTGCTGTCCACAGCTTTTACGTTGCGGCGCGGCACGCTGCTCGCGTTCACCACCGGCATGTCCGCCGGTAAACCCGTGTCGCGCATTCTGCTGAGCCGCACGGCTCCGTCGTGGCACGTTGAGGTGAACGACACCAGCGGCCACCTGTCCCTGCAGCCGGACCGGCAACTGCAGCAGATTCAACTGGAATCCATCGGCCTGAACGCCGCCGCGCTCAAACGTTTCGGCAACTGGCTGACGGTAAGCGGATCGCGCCGCGAATACGACACCTCCACTTCCGGCATTACCGGCATGGCCAGCCGCAGCACCGTGATGGAAGGTGGAGCGTCGGCGCGCCTGGGTTCCTTTCAGGCAGCGGTGCGGCTACTCGCGTCCAACAGTGGCACCGCGCACGACCGAGGCATCGCATGGATCGGCGGCTGGGTACACGCACGTTCCAGCGCGCAGGCCATGGTGATGCAGCGCACCGACTTGCTGGGCATGCGCACCACCACGTTGCAACTGGACGCCGGCCATCAGTTCCACCGCCACATGCAGGGTAGCCTGGGCGTGCTGCTGGGCAACGGTACACCTTCTGCCGACGCGGGCATCACGCTCGCCGGTAACTGGGGTTCCGTCAGTATCAACCACACGCAAACGTACGTGCCGTTCGGTACATCCACCGGCTTTCGGCGGGTGCTCACCCTTGCCGTTCACCTGAACGTGCGCAATGCCGATGTGGGTGTCGCACGGGTAAGCGCGACGGGGATAGAAAGCGCCTGGCAGGGCAGCGTCAACGGCTACGAGGATGTCGATAGCATCGGTTCGCCCATGCCGATCAAGGCGACCCATACCCTTGCGCGCTACCGGCTTGAGGGCACCGTTCTGGAGGCAGGCCACCCCGTTTCCGGCGCTGCCGTTGCGGTCGGTTCACTGCTCGTCTACACGGATTCCAGCGGTCACTGGATGGCACGATTGAACCACGCAACCCCGGTTCGCGTCAGCCTGCAACCGGCGGAGTTTCTGACGGAAACGATGTACTGCTCCAACGCTCCGGCGATGACGGCAACGCCCGCCATCGTGGCCGTGCCGCTCACCCAGACGGTAGAACGCTGTGCCGCCACCGTTGTTCCCCCCAGCCGCACCGATCTCGTGATCGATCCCGCAGGGGCGCACCCGCGTCCTCAAAAGCTCTACGCGGTTGGGCACTTCATGAAGCTGGTGATCAAGCTCCGGCCCTGAGCGGTGCGACAGAACCGATTGGAGACATTTCATTCGGCTCTGACGTTAGAGAAACTATTTCAAGCCGCTGAAGACTGGCTGTCTTTGGCTGATCCAGGTGGCACGCGGGCGCTTACTGCGCTGTCACCACCAATGTCAGCGGCACCTGCTTCGTCAGCCCGGCACCCGTCACGGAGACCACGATGCTGTAGGAACCCGACGGTGTCGTGACGCCGCCGGTGCCACCACCCGAACCACCGGTGCCGGTTCCATCGTCGGCGATGGTGCGGCCGGATCCACAGCCGCCCACACCGGCGAGTACCGCCAGCAGAAACAGGCAGACAAGCGCACGCATGCGTCTGCCGCGCGACAGCCCGAACATGCCGAAGGGC
>CBAAAH010000246.1:0-4758 GCA_964658865.1 uncultured Granulicella sp. | reverse complement strand
AACTCGCGCGTGCCGACGAACGGATTGTCCTTCCACTGCCAGATGCCGATCTTCTTTTCACCACCGGGCTTTCGGGCGAACCGCGCGCGGGTGACGGTCCCGTTTTTCACTTGATCGCCGCCGCGGCGCAGCTTCAGGTTGGCCACCGTTGCTTTCGGCAACAGGTAGTCGTCATTGGCAAAGTACCCCATCGCCCACAGTAGGCGCGACGCCACCACCTCGGGCATCGCCTCTTCACCCAGCTTCACGCGCCACTTTTTATCGTTAGCGTCATTCACGTCGAATTTAGGATTGGTGCCACTCTTGCTCTCGTCCAGAAAGGTATACGGCGCCTTCGGCTCGTGCTTCGTCCCTCCCTGGCCCTCGTAGAGATCGAGCGACGCGATTGCGGCGTGCTGTTTCCACAGCACCGGCTGTTTCACGCGAGACCTTGGCAGCACCGCATCACTGTTCTTGCCGTTGTATTCTTTGGCGTCGTCGTCTTTGGCTTGTTGCCCCTGCGGTTGCTGCACAAGGGCGGGGTGCACTCCCGTTGAACTGAAAACCGATGCAAAGCACAGCGGTGCAGGGGCAAGCAGGGGCAGCAGCAGGGAAGCACGCAGGAAAGGCGAGGATCGTGCCATGAACGCTCCATGCGGAAGTGCGGCCCCGCAAGAGGCCGTTCGTGTTTCCGCTCAACAGTTGGAGACTGGATGCGGCCTTCAGGCTGCCTTCAGGAACCATCTTTCCCGCTGCGGGGTGCATCCTCTCTACCAGCGGTTGAGTGCGCGTACGCCTGAAAAGGGCGTCACACCCATGTCTAAAAGGGCGGTAACGATTTGAAGCTGTTTGTCCAGCCGGAAAGTGGTATCGAACCGCTCCTCGACGGTCTTCGGAGTGCGAAGAAAAGTATCCAGATCCTGATCTTTCGCTTCGACCGCAGCGAGGTGGAGCGCGCTCTGGTCGAGGCGGTGCAGCGCGGCGTGCAGGTGCAGGCACTGATCGCCTTTACCAATCGGGGCGAAGAAAAAAACCTGCGCAAGCTGGAAAGCCGCCTGCTGGGCGCGGGCGTTACGGTCTCGCGCACTGCAGACGACCTCGTTCGTTATCACGGCAAAATGTTCATCATCGACCGCAAGGAACTCTGGCTGCTCGCGTTCAACTACACGCACATGGACATTACGCTGAGCCGGTCGTTCGCCGCCGTGATTCGCACGCCAGAGGTGGTTGCGGAAGCGATCCGCCTGTTTGAAACCGACATCGCTCGTCAGCATTACAAAGCGGGTTGCGACGACCTTGTGGTTAGCCCGGCAAACTCCCGCGTACAACTGATGAACTTCATCCGCGGCGCCAAAAAGCAACTGCTGCTCTACGAGATGAAGATCAGTGACGAAGACTTCATGCAGTTGCTTGCGGTGAAAAAAGCCGAGGGTGTCGATGTTCGTATCATCGGCAAGGTCAGTTCGAAGAACAACACACTCAACGTGCGAACCATTCCCATGCGTTTGCACGTGCGTGCGATTATGCGCGACGGCAAAGAGGCATTTCTTGGCAGCCAGAGTCTGCGCAAGCTGGAGATGGAGGCGCGCCGCGAGATCGGCGTCATCTTTCGTGACAGCAAAGCCGTGCACGAGATGATCGCGGTGTTCGAGAAAGATTGGGTATCCGGCGCACCGCCCATGCAAACACGCGTGGAAACGATGCTCGACATTCCCGCAAGCAGCATCGCAAGATCCGTTGTGAAGCACATGCACATGGAACCGCTCATCGAACAGGTTCTGGAGCGTGTCATTCACCGCGGAGCGGATGTGCCGTTTGAGCCGTCAGAAGTAGCTGAAACTGTGCGCGAGGCGTTTCGCGGGGAAGTCCACGACGCTGTCATGACTGCCCTGCAGGAGATGGCCGCTGCCGCGGCACGGGTGGTAACGCCGGCGGGCAAAGCCGCAGACGAAGCGCACACCGGCGCTCAAACCTCTCACCAGGACGAGTACGGGCACGCCTCGAAATCGGCAGCAAAACATGTAGGCAAACACGCGAAGTAGAAACAAGAATCAGCGCGTGCAAGAGCACGTTTGCGTCTACCCAGCCTTGGTGACTGTATGCTCCAACTCAAACAGCAGCAGAGAACGTGACGGCACTTCGTGGTCCTTGCCCGCGGCAAATTTGTGCTTGTGGGTTTCGTCGTCATTGGTGTTCAGAATCAACTCCCACATCTCACCCCCGAGCGCATTCGGCAGGCAAAAGCGCACGTCTTCAAAATGATCGTTGATGATGAGCAGCAACGTTCCCTCGTGCCCCCGCTGCCGGATACCTGTCGGTCGTACCCGGCCGTCCAGCAGCATGCCGAGGCAGCGCGTCCGCGGGTCTTCCCACGCGTCCATGTCCATCTCTTCGCCACTGGCATTGATCCAGATCAGGTCGCGGACGCCCAGTTCTGGGTCGAGCCTACCGTTCAGAAACAGGTTACGCCGCAGAATCGGGTGTTTCTTCCGAAGGTCGATCAGTTTCTGGGTAAAGGCGATGAGCGACGCGTTCTTGCCCGCCAGCGACCAGTCGAACCAACTGATCGGGCTGTCCTGGCAATAGGCGTTGTTGTTGCCCTGCTGCGTGCGGGCAAACTCGTCGCCGGCCAACAGCATGGGCGTGCCCTGGCTTAGCAGCAGTGTCGCCAACAGGTTCCGGCGCTGGCGTTCGCGCAGGGCGTTGATCTCGGGATCGTCGGTCGGCCCTTCCACGCCACAGTTCCAACTGTAGTTATTGTTCGCGCCGTCGCGATTGCCTTCGCCGTTGGCTTCGTTGTGCTTCTCGTTATAGCTGACCAGGTCGTTGAGCGTAAAACCGTCATGCGCCGTCACGAAATTGATCGACGCCCACGGCCGACGGCCCATGCAGTGGAACAGGTCCCCCGACGCGGTGAGCCGTTTGCTCAATTCCGCCACGCTCGACCCACCTTTCCAGAACTCCCGCACGGTGTCGCGATACTTGTCGTTCCACTCCGTCCAGCCCGGCGGAAAGCCGCCCACCTGGTAGCCGCCGGGACCGATGTCCCACGGCTCCGCGATAAGCTTGGTCATGCTCAGCGTCGGGTCCTGCGACACGGCTTTTAAAAAGCCGCTCTTGTTGTCGAAGCCGTTGGGTTCTCGCGCCAGGATTGTTCCCAGATCGAAGCGAAATCCATCCACGTGCGTCTGTTCCACCCAGTAGCGCAGGCTGTCGCATACCATCTGCAGCACGCGCGGGTGGCTGACGTTCACGGTGTTGCCGGTGCCCGTGTCGTTGATGTAGTAGCGCAGATTGTTCGGCAGTAGCCGGTAATAACTCGCGTTGTCGATGCCCTTGAACGACAGCGTCGGGCCCATCTCGTTGCCCTCGGCGGTGTGGTTGTAGACCACGTCCAGAATCACCTCAATGCCGGCCTCGTGGTAACGCGCCACCATTTCCTTGAACTCGTGCAGCGCGCGCCGGGGAGTGGCGGCATAGCGCGGGTCGGGTGCGAAAAAACCGATGCTGTTGTAGCCCCAGAAGTTCGTCAGGTTCAGGTCGTGCAGATGGCTGTCGTTGATAAACGTATGAATCGGCAGCAACTCGATCGACGTCACGCCCAGCGACCGTACGTAGTCGATCACCGCCGGGTCGGCCAGCCCCTCATAGGTTCCGCGCAGCTTCTCCGGTACCGCCGGATGCTGCTTTGTAAAGCCCTTGACGTGCATCTCGTACAGGATGGTCTCGTCCCAGTTCACACGCAGGCGGCCCAGGCGTGCGGGCTGTCCACTCCAATCGAACTGCGGGTCGACGACCAAGCACTTCGGCATGCAATCGGCGCTGTTTCGTTCGTCAAAGGTGGTGTCGTCGCGCGTCTCCATCCGGTAGCCGAAGATCGCCGGCTTCCACTGCAGGGTACCGATATGTGCGGTGGCGTACGGATCGAGCAGGAGCTTGTTGTGATTGAAGCGGTGGCCATTCACCGGGTCATATGGCCCATATACGCGGTAGCCGTAGACCGTGCCGGGCATTACGCCCTGCAGGTGGCCGTGCCATATCTGGTTGGTAAACTCCGGCAGCGTCACGCGTTGCAATTCACGCTTGCCCTCGCTGTCGAACAGGCACAGGTCGACGCGTGTCGCGTGTTCAGAAAAGAGCGCGAAGTTCGTGCCGCGGCCATCCCACGTTGCGCCGCGCGGACTTGGGCTGCCTTCACTCAGTTTGTAGATCGTCTTTTTGCTCACGGCTCTGTGTCGTCTTTCTTCCGCTCCGAATAATGTTCAGGGCGTTTGCGTCACATCGTCACTCCGCCGGTTCCCGCAGACGACGCCACGGCGTTCCCGCGCATCCACAGAGTGTACCGCGACACAGACCAATCTTGCCTCAGAGGTTTTCGTACAAATGGAACGCACGCTCCTTCCCGGAAGGCCATATCCCCTTGGCGCGACCGTCAAAAAATCTGGTACCAACTTCGCCCTTTTTTCCGAGACTGCAACGGGCGTGTCCGTCTGTTTTTTTGACGAAAACGGAAACGAGACAGACCGCGTCGCATTGAAGGAACGCACTGGCTATGTGTGGCACGGACGGATTCGCGGCATCGGTTCGGGCCAGCGTTATGGTTATCGTGTCGAAGGTCCGTGGGACCCGGCACAGGGACACCGTTTCAACGCCAACAAACTCCTGCTCGATCCCTATGCCAAGGCCATCGAAGGCCAGGTCGACTGGAAGGGTCCGATCTTTCCGTACGACGTCACCAGCGGCGACGAATTTAAATTCGACGATCAGGACGACGCGAAG
>CBAAAH010000245.1:0-4836 GCA_964658865.1 uncultured Granulicella sp. | reverse complement strand
GGTAGGCCGGTTGGGCATGTCCTTGGGTACGCCCATGGCATAGCGGCCGCGGTAAATGGGGTGGAATTTGGCGTAGGCGTACCACGCCTCGTCAAAATGCACGCGCGGCACAGACTTGCTGAGCTGCTCCACCACCTGGTTCACGTTGTAGCAAAGACCGTCGTAGGTGGAGTTGGTAATGACCGCATAGGTCGGCTGCTGCGATCGAGCACCGGGCGAAAAGGGGCTGTTCGCGATCAGATCTTTCACGTTTTGCGGGGAAAACCGGCTGAGCGGCACCAGGCCGATCATGCCGTAGCCGTTGCGTGTCGGCTTGAAGTACACCGGCCGGCCACCGGTCACGGTAAGCGAATGGCAGATGGACTTGTGGCAGTTCGCATCCGCCAGCACCATGTCGTCCTGCGCGATGACGCCGTGGCCGACGATCTGGTTCGACGTGCTGCTGCCGCCGAGGACGTAAAACGTCCAGTCCGCGCCGAAGATACGCGCGGCGTTGCGCTCGGAATCGCCAGGAGGCCCGATGTGGTCGAGCCACGAACCCAGCGGCGCGGATGAGATGCCAAGGTCCGAACGCAGCAGGTTTTCACCGAAGAAGCGGTGGAACTCCTGCCCGACGGGATGTTTCAGGAATGCGACCCCGCCCATGTGGCCGGGCGCGTCCCAGCTATAGGCGGACTGGTCGTTGTATTTCAGCAGTTCGCGGAAGTAGGGCGGCAGCAGCGTCTCGTGATAGCGCTCGATGGCGGTGTCGAGCCGCGACGCAATGAATGCGGGCGTATCGCCGAACAGGTGGATGTACTCGTGCACCTGCTTCACCACTTCCAACGGCAGCTCCGACACCAGCGTGCGATCGGCGATGAGAAAAATGGGGATTTTTTTATTGCGGTGACGCACGCTGCGAATAATGTCGAGCGCGGCGCGTTCCTCGAACTGCGAGTTGCTGTCCAAATCCCAGTCCAGCAGGATGGCGGAATAACTTGGGTCCGACGTGACGAGCGAGTGGCCGTCTTCCGGCGAGGTCGTACGAACGACCTCGTAGCCTTCCTCACCGATGGCATCGACCAGCCGTTCCATCGCCCGGTCGGAAACAGAGTCGGTGCGCCCGACCTCACTCGCAATCAACAATACCCAACGCTTTTCTGCCATCAGTTCCGCACGTCCTTTGGATTGCCCTGCTTTGCAGCGACAACCAAACGCTATGCTATCGCGGATAGGTTGCGCGCGTGTGAGCGCAGCGGGCTTCCGCGCGGGCTGTCCGCAGGCGACCCGCAACCGATTGGCGGTAACCGCTCGACGGGGGCAATTGCGAAGTCCATTACACGCATCACAAACGGCAGAGGAATGCGCATGATCGACCAGACCAAGCCCGTACCGAACGACACCACGGTCATTCCAGCGACCGACGCCGACCGTCGCCACAACACCAACCTGGCCCCGCAGGGACCGATGCACCCGGACGCCCCCGCAGACAGCAAATTCACTCCCGAAGGCGACCAGGAACCCGTGCCGAACATTCCACCATCCGCAACGGATCCTTACGTGGACGAGATTTAGATCGCTTCAACAGAGTTTCGCCCGTGAAATCCTCAACACCGCTGCGCGATACTACAAAGGCATGGCAGACATGTTGGAAGACGCCCAAGCCGCAGCGGAACCACAGGCGACCACGCTCGTGCTGGAACACCCACCCGCTCCGCCCCAGCCCAGGCCTGCCCCCGTAAAGAAGAAGGACCAACCCAAGGAAGAGGCTTCCCAGTCTCCCTTCTCCGTCTCCGTCGCCACCGTGTACGACGGCCCCATGGACTTGCTGCTCGACCTCATCCGCCGCCAGTCCATCGACATTTACGACATTCCCATCGCCCGCATCACCGAGCAGTTCCTCGTCTATTGCGAGCACCTGAAGCAGGCCGATGTCGATTCCGCCGCCGACTTCATCTACACGGCGTCGCTGCTCATCCACATCAAGAGCAAGATGCTGCTGCCGCGCGAAGCCTCGCTGATAGCGGCCGGCGACATGGAAGACCCCCGCCGTGAACTGGTGGAACGGCTGCTGGAGCACGCCCGCTTCAAGGCCGCCGCGCAAATGCTGCTGCAAAAACAGCAGATCGAGGACGCCACCTGGTCCAACCCCGGCACCCGCGAGTTCAAGGAAGCACACACGGGCGACCGCGAAATCGCCGCCGACACGCAGGACCTTGCGCGTGTATTCTCCGACATCCTGGACCGCATCCGGACCCGGCCGGTGCTGAACGTAAATGAGGAGAGCGTGACCGTCGCGCAGATGCTGGAGTACTGCAAGCGACGGCTCATGCTGGAAGACCGGCCCACGTCCCTGCGCAAACTGCTGCAGAATACGCACTCGCAGGCCGCACTCATCTGCATGTTTTTGGCGCTGCTGGAACTGGTACGCCTGCAGGCCGTGCTGCTGCGGCAGGGCGCGGCACTCGGCGACATTCTGCTGAAGAAAACCGAGAACTTCGACGAAGTGCTGGCCCACCAGGAACGCATGCGCGACGACTGGCGATAATTCCACCATTCTCGCGATACACTGCGGCCATGCCTACCCCTTTCAGCACGGAACCGGCGGCGTCCGGCGGCATCTCCGGCAAGGCGATCGGCGCGGCGGCGGGTGCGATCATGTTGATTCTGCTGATCGTCGGCCTGGTAACGCTACGCCATCCTGCCGCGAACGCCGGTGCGCTGTTGCCCTTGGATGGCTATGCGCCACAGCTTTCGATCGGAGACCTTACGCTGTCGGAAGCGACCAACGGCGGCGGCGGCAAGGTGACCTACGTGGACGGCACCGTCACCAACACCGGGGACAAAACCCTGACTGCGGCCACCGTGCAGGTGACGTTTGCAACGGAGGACGGTAGCGGACCGCAGCGCCAGACGGTGCCACTGATGCTGATCCGCACGCGCCAGCCCTACGTTGACCTTGAGTCCGTCTCCTCCGAGCCGGTTGCACCCGGTCGGCATCAGGAATTTCGGCTCATCTTTGAAACGGTGCCCGCAGCCTGGAATACGCAACCGCCGGAAATTCGCCTTGTGCACGCGGAGACGCGGTAGCCAACCGCCCACAGGTGCGCGCAAAACTGCCTCAGACCTGGAACTTTTTACCCCCTTTTCGCTCCTCGGCGTTGCGATCTCCCTCTATATCTTTGATTCTTATGACTTAGAGTTTGGCACGTGCCTTGCATCAGATGTAGGCAGATACCGTTGACGGTTCGTCTTCTCCCAGTTTTGCGTCAATGGTTTCGCGTTCATAGGAGTGTAAAGACCCATGCCAAAGAGCCCGATCCAGAATCTCCGTACTCTCGCTGCTGCAGCCCTGCTGCTGGCTCCCATGGGCGCGTTTGCCCAAACCGCGGATCAGACGGCAACTCCCGCCACGGCGTCTGCCAAGCAGGATGCTGCCGATAGTGGCACCTACGCCACCGGCCAGCCACTGGCTCCGAAATCGAAAGAAGGTTTCTGGGGCCATATGAATCCCCTGGCGCGCAAGAAGTGGGTACATCGCCAGATCGATCCGGTAAAGGATCGCGTCAATGAACTGGACCAGTTGCAGGCCAAGAATGCAAATGACATTCGCGATGTGGACGGTCGCGCCACCACCGGCATTCGCCGCGCCAATGATGCCGCGTCGCTTGCCGACCAGCATGCGGGCACCGCACAGGCCCGCGCCGATGAGGCAAACGGCTTGGCGGGCAATGCCAGCAGCCGCACCGACGCGCTGCATGGCACCGTGAGCAATCTTGATCAGTACCAGACGGTTTCCGCCACCTCAGTTCCTTTTCTGGCGGGTCACACCACACTGTCACGCACCGCCAAGGCCGATCTGGACCAGGTTGCAACCAGGCTGAATGGTGAAAAGGGCTACATTCTTGAAGTGCAGGGTTATAGCCGCGCAGGGATGGCACCGTCGCAAGCCATGGCAGACGCCGTCGTTCGCTATCTAGTCACGGAGCACCAGGTGCCGGTATACCGCATCTATAAGTCAGGACTTGGCCGCGCCACGGCCAGCAACGACGGCCAGAAGTCGATTGCCAATGGTGTCCGCGTGACACTGCTGCACAACAGCCTGGCCACGATGGATAGCGGCTCCGGCGCTGTAAGCCAGACCGGCACAGCACCCGTCCTACATCCCAACAATTCCGATACCGCAAGCACGAACTAACGGTATCCCCCAAGGTTCGGCCGCCGCGCCCTAGAGCGCACGCCGAAACGACTCTCCTAACCCGAGAGAACCAAGGCAGATTGGCCCTCCCTCCGGAGGGCCGTTTTTTTGTCTGGAAATGAGTCGATACGACTAGTGCACCGCCACTTGCTCAAAGCCCAGGCCTCGGAGCAGGCTTTCGATGCTGGCGCGACCGTTGGAACGCGCTGTGTCCAGGATTCCGTCGGCCTGGGCGCTCTTCAGGATCTGACTTTCCGCCGTGCGCCGCGTTTCCGTTTCCAGGTTCGGGTCGGTCGGCACCAGCAGGCCGGTTTCGCGCGTGTAGACGCGGGATTTGTTCTCGTCGATGCGCGTGGAGAAGATCTCAGATGCCGGCAGTTCCACGGTCACGGATTTGCCCTGCACCACCACCGACTCCGGCCGGAGCTTCGACAGGTCGATGCCGGCAAAGACCTGGCCATGCACCACCAGCAGCAGTTTGTCGCCGAACAGCGCATCCGGCAGCACCGCGCTCGTCCGCTTGCCTTCGACGACCGTATCGACGGAATAGCTGACGGTTTCCAGCCGGTTGAGCTTTTGAATCTGTTGAATGACCACCGGCGCGGAGGTATCGAAGGTGGTCTGGCGACCCAGCATGGACGCAACCATGCGCCCGGCAA
>CBAAAH010000244.1:0-4837 GCA_964658865.1 uncultured Granulicella sp. | reverse complement strand
CCCCGCTACTATGACCTGGCCCTGTTCAGCGAGGCCAATGTTGCGGTGCAGAACCCGGCCGGCCAAAGCGACCGGAAAAACGTTCTGGTTCAACTGACCGAATCGAAACGGTGGGATGTAACGTACGGGTTTGGCTTCGAGGCACAGCTTTCCACGCCCCAGCCCAACTGCCGCGCGCAGGCGTCGCTGGGCAATGGTAGTACCGGCAGCAACTGCTCGGCCGGGGGCAAGGCGGGGGCTTCATTCCGTGTTTCTGCCGACGTGTCACGCATTAATCTTTTTGGCACAGACAAGTCTCTGACACTGCACACCACCTACGGCCTGCTGGAAAAAATTGCAACCCTGACGCTGAATATTCCACGATTGAACGGAAACCCGAATTTGAGTGCCCAGGTAAGTGGCGGTTACTCCAATGTGCAGAATATTTCTACTTTTCAGTCCAGCACGCTGCAGGGATTGTTTCGTGTAACGCAAAAGGTTCCGAAAGCCGACACCTTGATTTACGACCTGGAGTTTCGGCGCGTTTCCGTCGACCAGAACAGCCTGCAGGTTACGGCAAACCTGATTCCGCTGCTGTCGCAACCGGTACAGGTGGGAGGCCCTGGAATCACGTGGTTCCACGACACACGCAATCCGTCACCACTGGATGCGACTAAGGGAACATACCTTTCCGTACAGGAATTCCTGGCAAATTCAAAGCTCGGTTCGGACGTCGATTTCAATCGCCTAGACATGAGTTATGCGACGTACTACACCTTTGGTCCGAAAAAGCATCAGTACACCTTTGCACGGAACACCCGTTTCGGCTTTATCAATGCGATGGGTACCAATCCGAATGCGGGTGTTACGGGATGCACGGGTGTGCTGCTGAACACGAATGCCTCGTGCGATCCGGTGCCTCTACCCGAGCGTCTGTACGCGGGTGGTGCAAGCTCGCATCGCGGCTTCGGCATCAATGCCGCGGGCCCACGCGACTTGACGACCGGCTATCCTGTGGGTGGAACCGCCGTGTTTGTGAATACGCTGGAGCTGCGCCTGCCCGCCCCGGTGCTGCCGGTTGTCGGAGACAGCGTTTCGTTCGTCGTCTTTCACGACATGGGAAACACTTTTCTTCATATCAGCGATGTGTGGCCTTCGTTCAAGCGCTTTCATCAACCGAATGAAAATACCTGCCGTCAAGTTAGCGGATTTGTCACCGTGGGTACCTGCGACTTCAACTACTTCTCTCATGCCATTGGTCTGGGCGCGCGATATCACACGCCGGTTGGCCCGGTCCGGCTGGACCTGAGTTATAACCTCAATCCCCCGGTTTATCCCGTCATCGACGACTATTCTCAGGCCTTACCAAACCATTCCGTGGGCCAGGCAAGCCACATCCAATTCTTCTTCTCCATCGGTCAGAGCTTCTAACATGCGCGATCACTTCTTCAAACCCGGCATTTCTGTGGTGAGCGCGTTTCTGCTTGTCCCGATGTCTTTTCTCGCGGCGCAGTCGGCAGGCATTGCTCCCAAGTCTCAGGAGCAGGGCAAGCCGGCCACGCGCGAGCAGGCAAAGGCCGACACGCACAAGCTACCGGCGGAACGTGGTGATGTCGTCGACCACCTCGTCGCGATCGTGAACAACGACATCATTTTGGAAAGCGACGTCGACGAGGAAGAGCGCTTCAGTCGCCTCTATCCCTACAGCGTTACCAGTGGCGACACGGAACGCGAACAGGCGCTGACGCGACTGATCGACCGGGACCTGATCCTGCAGCAGGTACGTGGCGTACAACCGGAAATCGCGCAGAGCACGATCGATAAAGATGAGAGTGATCTGCGCAAAGACCTGCCGGCGTGTGCCGCGGCGGACTGCACCTCGGACGTGGGATGGCGAAAGTTTCTGACGGACTCCGGCTTTACCGAAGATGAGTTGCGCGCGCGCATTAAGCTGCGCGCCGAAGTGCTGCGCTTTATCGAGCAGCGGTTTCGAAGCGGCATCCGTATCTCCGACAAGCAGATTGCGGACTTCTACAACAACACCATGCTGCCGCAATATGCCAAGGAGCATGCGCCGCCGCCGCCGTTGGCCGCGCTTAGCCCTCGTATTGAAGAATTGCTTCTGCAGCAGCAGGTAAGCACCCTGCTGGACCAGTGGCTCAAGACGCTGCGTGAAAGCGGAAGTGTCCGCATTTTGAAAAATGGCGAGGTTGCGCCCTGATGAGCCTTTTAAACCCAGAGCAGCCTAACCCGGCCGATTCGCCGCAAGCCGTGCCTACGCGGAAGAAGCAAGGACCGTGGCGTATTGTCGGTGCGATTGCCGCATTTTTTCTGGTCTTGTTCGTACTTACGGTCGGCGGCTTGGCCGTTTATTCCGGCACGTCCGATTTCCAGAATCGCGTGCGTTCCACACTCGTATCCACGCTTGAGGAATCCACCGGCGGCAAGGTCGATCTGGCCGCGGTGCACTTCAGCCTGTGGCATCTCGCGGTGGAAGCGGATGGCCTGGTCATTCATGGATTGGAAGCCCCCGGCCAGGCACCTTATCTTTCCGCCGATCGCATTCTCGTTCACATCACCCTGAAGAACCTGTTCGCGCATGCGACCAACAGCACCGGCGCGATGAAGTACATTACGCTTGCATTACTGCACGTCGATAAGCCGCAGGTCCATCTCATCATCAACAAAGACGGCTCGACGAACCAGCCGGTGCCAAAGCAGAAAAGTACTTCGACAGAGCCCGTGCTGGACACGCTGCTCGACCTGCAGGCAAACCAGGTCGAACTAACGAACGGTGTCGTGCTGTTGAACGATCGGGCAATCCCGTTCGATCTGCTGGCCAACGACCTTGGCGTGAACGTGCACTACATCACCAAAACCGATCACTATGGCGTTACGCTCGGCATCAGCGATCTGCGCACGCGCATGCAGGCGATGCCGGTAGCGCAGTCACGGTTGAGCCTGAAGGCCGAACTCGGCCGCAAGCTGATCGCCGTCGAGAGCCTTGATTTCGATACGGGCAAGAGTTCGCATCTGTGGGCAAACGCGCGTATCGAGAACTTCGATAATCCTGTCTGGAATGTGCAGGTCAAGGGCAATCTTGAAGTACCGCAAATCTCTGTTCTTAGCGGAGTTGCTGGGCTTACTGCGGGTACGCTCGACCTGAATCTTGCGGGTCATTCCTGCGCCACCGCGCCACAGGTGGCCCAGCAGCAGCAGCACTTCTGGGAGCGCCGTCACCTCAAAAACAGTAAAGCCGACACCAAAACTTTGCCGCCCAGCCCGGATTGCCCGAAAGGCTACCTGGTTGCCGGCGATGCGAAGCTGCACAATGTGGGCTACCGCGACGAGTATGTCAACGTCACGGGCGTGAACGGGAGCGCCGATCTGCGGGTCACACCGACAGAGCTGTTGTTCCAGGCCATCGCACTCAACCTGCCTGCCGGTGGTGCCATCGCCGGCGACATGCGCATCAACAACTGGCTCGGCGAAATTCCCGCGGACGCACCGGCACAATCCGCAACCATTGTCGGCGGCCAGAAAACGATCAACGCCACGGCAAAGATTGCGAACGCGCCGCAGCCCGTCACCGGCACTCCGGTGCTTGCGCCGACGCAGCGTGCTCATGCCTATGTTGACGTGCGTGTTTCCAATATTTCGCTGCGCACC
Organism: uncultured Granulicella sp.; assembly: GCA_964658865.1. Lineage (GTDB taxonomy): Bacteria > Acidobacteriota > Terriglobia > Terriglobales > Acidobacteriaceae > Terriglobus. Next base: position 1,189 of record CBAAAH010000244.1, on the reverse strand, counting down.
GTGAACGAAATCACCGAGCCTCGACAGTACAGCGACCTGGGCATCGACACCGCGGTGAATGGCCCGGTGCACGTAGAGTGGGGCGGCAATACCAGCGACCTGCCGAGCTCTGTGGTGGTGCAAACGGACCTGAAGCTCGCGCCGCAGGGAATTCGCCGCAGTGGAGCGCTGCGCAATGTGCCACTTACCGGTGTTTTACGCGCGCAGTATCGCGGCATCGACCAGACCGTTACGATTCAGCAACTGCAGGCTCAAACTCCGGCGACCACGTTGGCGGTTACGGGAACGCTCGGCATCAATCGTGGCGACCCGTTGACCAAGCTGAACGTGCAGGCAGACGCGCGCGATCTGAGCGAGTTCGATTCGATTCTGACTGCCGTTGGGTATAAATCCAATGGCAAGACCGGCAGCGCCGCGCTCCCCATCGCGCTGCATGGCGACGCCCATTTTCAGGGCACCGTAGCGGGTCCGTTGAAAAACCTCGACATCAAGGGCCACCTGCAGGCGAATCAGTTACAAGCGCATCTCGGCAAGCAGGGCGACATCGCCATCGACTCGGTCGTTGCGGATGCGGAGTATACGGCGGCGGGGATTTACGTCGGCAGCTCCACCATCCGGCGCGGCACGGCGGTGCTCAATGCCTCCGGTTCCGTCAAGCCGCATCGCGTGGTGAAGCGTGGTGTTGTGTCGTATAAGTTTGATGACTTTGCCCAGGTTGATGCAACGGTGCAGCTTGGCGATGCGCAGGCCCACGACGTGCTCGACATCGCGGGGCAAGGCGCGATACCGGTTACCGGTACGCTGGCCGCGAACGCACACGTCACGGGTACGCTCGGCAATTTAACCGGCGGCGGTATGTTGTCGCTGCGCAACGGCGTGGCGTATGACCAGCCTTTTGACGCCATTACCGCGAATGTCACAGTGCAGGGCCAGCAGGTGACGGCAACGGCGCTGCAGGTGCGGGCGCAGGGCGTGCAGGTCGATGGCAACGGCAGCTATAACCTTGCCGGCAAGCACATCCAGGCTCACCTTCAGGGCAACAGCATTCGCCTGTCGAACCTGAAGTCGGTGCAGCAAGCCAAAACGCCGATCGATGGCGTACTGACGTTCAGCGCCGATGCGAACGGCACTGTGGAGCAGCCCGGCCTGGTAGCCCACCTTGCTCTGGCAAACGCGACCTACACCGGCC
>CBAAAH010000243.1:0-4837 GCA_964658865.1 uncultured Granulicella sp. | reverse complement strand
CCACGGCCCTGGCGTGAGCGTTCCTGCCCATCGCGCGTCCTTGGCGCGGCCATCGCCGTCTCCATCTCAGGCAGCATCGGCTGTGCGTTCGCGCGGGCCGGCCGGCGGCGGCGATGCTGCTCCAGCAGCGCGGCAACCTCACGCTTCAACTGCTCCTGCTCCTGGACGCGGATCAGGGTGTCGGGCAGCGGCTGCAAGGGCATTGGAGATGCGGTACTCAAACGGGGACTCGCTTTCCGTAGAATGTGAAGGAAGACTTTCGGTGAATGACCTGAGCAGTAGCGACCAGAGCGCGGGGCCCGCCTCGCTTGTGCAACAGCGGCAACGATTTGCCGTCTTCTGCTTATGTATCACGCTGTGCGGCGGTGCCGGTGCACGGTTGCTTGCACAGGGGGTAATTCCTGCGGTACCCCCGTCGCCCACCCCGGGAAACACCGGCATTTCCACCGACCTGCCCGAAGATCCTGCCTTTGCCGACGGCTCTGCACCGTACCCACTCGCGGTGGAAACGGCGCGTGCCGGTGCCGAGCACATCCGCATCAAGGCCATGACGCAAAGCAGCCATGGCAGCCATGTGGTGCTGGACGGCGATGTTGAAATCGTCGATGGCTCCATGACGGTGCAGGCCGATCATATCGACTACGACCGAGACACCGGCAACCTGGAGGCGACGGGCCACCTGCGCCTGCGCGGCGGCAAATCGGCCGAGCAGATGTCCGCCAGCCGCGGCACGCTGAACCTGCGTAACAATACCGGCCGCTTTTACGACGTTACCGGCTCGGTCGGCCTGAAGACCGGTGGCAACGGACGCATCTACACCGTGGGCAATCCGTTCCTGTTCGAGGGCCGCCTCGTCGTGAAAAACGGGCCGGACGACTACGACATTTATGAGGGTTCCGTTACCAGTTGCCAGTTGCCCCACCCGGACTGGCGGCTCACGTCGGCGCACTTTATGGTCCACAGCGGCCGCGCCAGTGCGCATGGCACGCTCTTTCGCCTGCGCAATATTCCGATCCTGTACCTGCCGTTCGTCACGCATCCGGTGCCGGAGCAGGGTGCCGATCAGCGGCAGAGCGGCTTTCTGATTCCGGTCATCGGGCAAAGCTCGACCAAGGGCCTGGTGCTGGGCGAGCAGATTTATTTCGTGCTCAACCGATCCACCGATCTAACGGTAGGTTCGGAATATTTTTCCAAGCGCGGCTGGCAGCAGACCGCGACACTCCGCTACAAGGGCCAGGGTCTCGACTTCGGCTACGCACACTTCAGCAACCTGCTGGACCGGGGCTACTACGGCACGATTCTGGGTCAGGGTTCCAATGGCGCGGTCACGTCGACGATCGGCTACATCAACCAGGGTGGTGAAGACATCGTGCTGAACGGCCGCAAGGATTTTTCGTCGCACACGCGCATCGCGGGTGATGCGGAGTACCTGAGCGCGTATGCGTACCGGCAGGCATTTACCGATAACTTCAACCAGGCGGTCACCACGGATATCGTTTCGTCGGCCTACGGCACGCACGAGGTCAACGGCTATGTCGCCGCGCTGGAGGCAGACCGCTACCAGGGCCTGAAGCGTACCCTCACCGGCGAGCAGGTTCGCATCCTGCACGCGCCGCAGCTCGACCTGCAGGCGATGGAGCACCGGCTGGGCAACTCTCCCCTGCTGTGGAGCGCCCAGTTGCAAAGCTCTGCCATCAAGCGTACCCAGGGCACCGGCACCAGCAGCTCGCAGTTGAACACGGGGTTCGTGGAGCGGCTGGATGTGCGGCCGGAGCTATCGTTGCCGCTCAGCCTGGGCGGCTTCCGTCTGCGGTCGTCGGTTGCGGTGCGCGATACGTACTACACCAACTCGCGTTCACCGGTGCCTCTGCCAGGCACGGCACTGCCGTTGGAGCGGAACCAAAGCCTGAACCGCACCAGCATGGAAGCGGACGTGGAGCTGCGCACGCCGGTGCTGGAGCGCACGTTTGAGGGCGGCCCGTTCAGTCGGCTACTGGGCCGGTCGGTGAAGCACACCATCGAGCCAGAGGCGCACTACCGCTACGTTACCGGCGTCGACAGCTTCGACTACACCCCGCGGTTCGACCCGGTGGACGTGCTGTCAAATACCAATGAGCTGGAGTACGGCGTCACGCAGCGCCTGTTTTTACGGCCTTCGCGCATTCGTCCCTGTGAGGAGGGCGAAATTCCGCAGGACGGCACCGGCGACGCAATCACCGCGGCCGGCACTGCCGTGCCTGAAAACGGTCCCGCCGGCCTTGGCCCTGCGTCCGGCCGCGCGGCAAGCCCCATGCACGACGGCACCAGGGTCAACTCCGTCGGCATCACCGCATCTGCCGATGATGCGGCCGCGGCGGAGAAGGAACCCACCTGCGGCGGTACGCGCGAAAGCCTGCGCTGGCGCATCGTGCAGCGGTTCTACGGCAACGATACGTTCGGCAAAACCGTGCTGATCAGCAATCGCCGCAACGTGTTGGCAACGACGCTTGACCTGAGCGGTGTCGCGTTCCTTACGTCGCCTCGTTCCTTTTCGCCCATCGTGAGCGAAATGCGCCTCAGTGCCACGTCGCACCTGGACATGGAGTGGGACATGAACTACGACACTCAACTGGATAAGTTCACCCAGAGCAATGTCTTTCTCAATTACCACGCGAAGGATTACTTCGGCGGCTTAAGCTATGCACGGCTCAATGCGCCGGGCCGCTTCCAACGGCTGGACACCGCGACCACGGCCAGCAACACGACGTCGCTGCTGTCGGACTTCAGCCAGCTCCGCCTGCTGGTCGGCTATGGCACGCCCACCAAGCAGGGCTTCTCCGTCGCGACCAACGTGGGCCTTGACCTGACGGTGCCGCAACCGCAATACGGCGCGTTGCAGATGGCCTATAACTGGAACTGCTGCGGTATCAGCGGCGAATACCGCAAGTTCGAACTCGGCAGCGTGCGGAATGAAAATGTCTACCGCTTCAACTTCACGCTGGCCAACATCGGCTCCGCGGGCAACCTGCGGCGCGCGGAGCGGCTGTTTTAGCTGCCTCTTGACTTTCAATGTCGAATCGGATTCGATGCGCCGGTGCATCGCCAGATGGGTGCACTCAGTCGCAGAGGCGCAAAACGTGAGCTACTCTCGCACCTCAGAAGATCTGTTTGCCGCAGAAGCATCCCGTCTTTCCGATGCCGCCGCTGAGCTTGACGCTGTCGAGTATCTCTTGATTGCTTTGCGTCGAGCGAAGGTGCTAACCCCTGCCCAGCGTGTTCGGCTGCAGGGCAGCTACTTGCGCTAAGTGCCACTATCAATTCTTGATCCTTTCAAGGATTATGAAACTGCCGGGTATCTGCGAAATTCTTCCAGACCAAGGATCAAGAATTACTCCGCCGGGTAGAACTCGCCGCTTATCAGAGACGGGTTGCCCACTGCTCTAAGGCTGTTAAAAGCGCAGCGCATTGTTGAGTATCGACACGTCACCCGGGTTCACAAAATCCTCTTCCAATCCGTTTATCCATGGGCTGGTGAAGACCGGCTTGCGACGGCTCTGGGCATCGCGATTGCAAAAGCCGGATTCAATACAATGTTCTCCCACCCAAAGGATGTCCAGCGGGCGACGGATCACGCCTTATCAAAAGGGCAGGATGTTGCCTACTTTAGCGCACATCCTGGCGCGGTCCACGCGGATTGGGCTTATGCGCATCCCTTTTTGGAAGGAAATGGCCGGACCGTTCTGACCGTGTATGCGGAGCTTGCTCGGCGCGCCGACTTCCACGTTCGCTGGGAAGAGATTAGTACGCATGAGTTTCTGGCTACACTTACATCTGGCTTACTCCACCCACATGGTCGATTGATGGATTCTCGTGTGCAGCAGTACGTCACACAAGGTGCACTTTCAATGGCTGCAGCGGCGAAAAAATTGGAGGTAAACTTCAATCGCTCAGTCTGACTAGAAAATGTCCGTCGTGCCAAAACGCTTGCACATGAGTGTGGCGCAATCTGCCAGAACCTCCTCTCGTCCAGTGCGTTCATCCAACAACATGGTTGGAGGAAGAACATGGCTCAGTTCGACGGAAAAATTGTATTGATTACCGGTGCGGGTTCGGGCATTGGCGAGGCGGCGGCGCGGGCGTTTGCGCGTGAGGGTGCGACGCTGGTGGTGGCGGACAAGGTCGGGGAGCGGCTGGACGCGCTCAAGCAGGATCTGGGCGGCGACAAGGTGCTGACGCGCGTGGTGGATACGTCCGACGCGAAACAGTGCGAGGCGCTGGTGCTGGCCGCCGTGGCGACATTCGGCAAGCTGGATGTACTAGTGAACGACGCCGGTGTGGACCACATGGGTGCCGTGGACGAGGGCGGGCTGGACCAGTGGGAACGCATCATGGGCACCGACCTGAACGGCTACTTCTACATGATCCGGTTTGCCATACCGCACCTGCGCAAGAGCAAGGGCGCGATCGTGAATGTATCGTCCGTGTCCGGCCTGGGCGGCGATTGGAATCACTCGTTCTACAACGCGGCAAAGGGTGCCATTACCAACTTCACCCGTGCGCTGGCGCTGGATGAAGCGAAGCACGGCGTGCGCGTGAATGCCGTCAATCCATCGCTGGTGTACACGTCCATGACGGAGCAGATGAAGTCCCAGCCGGAACTGATCAAGAAGTTCGAGGAGCGCATCCCCATGGGCCGCGGTGCCAACCCCGACGACATCGCCGGGCCGATCCTGTTCCTTGCAAGCGAGGCGGCGCACTTCGTCACGGGCGTCAATCTGCCGGTCGACGGCGGGCTTACCGCGTCCAACGGCCAGCCTGCGCTGTAATGTTTGCTGCACGCAAAGGAGCGCCCGCGCGG
>CBAAAH010000242.1:0-4867 GCA_964658865.1 uncultured Granulicella sp. | reverse complement strand
TCATAACCGCTGGCGAAGTAGGCCTGAGTGAGAGGCGTGATCTCCTGGGGCGATACTTCGCTCTTCGCGGTTGCGGGTGTCTGCAGTTCAAGCCATAAAAAGGCGTACGGCCCCAGCGTGATCGCGTAAGGTGTTTTATCGATCTTCGGGAAGGGCACATAGCCCAGCATTTCCACTGGAATCATGCCGTCGAAGCGGCTCAGGTCCAGCGCGACGGGTTGCGCAAACCGCGACAGATTGGCCACGCAGACCACACGTTCGCCGTCCAGTTCGCGCAGGTACGCCAGCACCTTGCGATTCTCCGGCTTGAAGAATTCCAGTGATCCGCGGCCGAATACCTGGAAAATTTTTCGCAGCGCGATCATGTTGCGCGTCCAGTGCAGCAGAGAACTGGTGTCGCTTTCCTGCGCCTCCACGTTGATTGCCTGGTACCCCCAGATCGGGTCCATGATAACGGGCGAGTACAGCGCTGCGGGCACGGCCCTGCTGAAACCGGCGTTGCGGTCGCTGTTCCACTGCATGGGCGTGCGCACGCCGTTGCGGTCGCCCAGGTAGATGTTGTCGCCCATGCCGATTTCGTCGCCGTAGTACAGAATCGGCGTTCCAGGAAATGAGAACAGGATCGAGTGCAGCAACTCGATGCGTCGGCGATTGTTGTCCATCAGTGGCGCCAGCCGGCGGCGGATGCCCACGTTGATGCGCATGCGTGGATCGGCGGAGTAAGCGAGCCACATGTAATCGCGCTCGTCATCCGTCACCATTTCGAGTGTCAGTTCGTCATGATTGCGCAGGAACAGTCCCCATTGGCAGTTGTCGGGAATCGGCGGCGTCTGCGCCATGATCTCCGTAATGGGCAGGCGGTCTTCCTGCCGCAGCGCCATGTACAGCCGCGGCATCAACGGAAAGTGGAACGCCATCTGGCACTCGTCGCCGTCGCCGAAGTAGGGCCGCACATCGTCGGGCCACATGTTGGCCTCGGCCAGCACCAGGCGGTTCTCGTATTCCGCATCGATTGCCGCGCGAATCTGCTTGATCATGACGTGCGTTTCCGGAACGTTTTCGCAACTGGTGCCGTCGCGCTCGACGAGGTACGGAATCGCGTCCAATCGCAGGCCGTCCACACCCATGTCCATCCAGAAGCGCATCGCGTTCAGCACTTCTTCCATTACCCGTGGGTTGTCGAAGTTCAGGTCGGGCTGGTGCGAAAAAAAGCGATGCCAGTAGTACTGGTTCGCCACCGGGTCCCACGTCCAGTTCGACTTTTCCGTATCGGTAAAGATGATGCGCACGCCGCTGTACAGCTTGTCCGTGTCGGACCACACGTACATCTCGCGCTCAGGAGAACCTTTGGGCGCGTGGCGCGCGGCCTGGAACCATGGATGCTGGTCGCTGGTGTGGTTGATGACCAGCTCGATCATCACCTGCATGTTGCGCGCGTGGGCTTCCGACAGGAACTGCTGGAAGTCGTCGACCGTGCCGTAGTTTGGATTGACGCTGACGTAGTCCGAAATATCGTAGCCGTCGTCTCGCTGGGGCGAGGGAAAAAACGGCAGCACCCACAGGCAGGTCACGCCCAGTTGCTGCAGGTAGTCCAGCTTGCCGATGATGCCCTGAAAGTCGCCGAAGCCATCCGCGTTGGAGTCTGCGAAGGCTTTCACATGCAATTCATAAATCACCGCGTCCTTATACCAGAGCGGGTCGCTGGTGCTGCCGGTTTTGCGCTGCTTGCGCACGCTGGGTACAGCCGGTGCGGCGAGTGTTGGAAGTTCTGTGCTCACGCGGTCTTCTCTCCTCGCCGGGTATGGCCGGCCTTGCTGGTCCAGAGGGGCTACTGCTGCGTTGGATGCAGACTGTCCGTTTAAGCTGCAGGCGCAATGCGGAAGACGTGCGCCGGCATCCGCATGGGATCGAGTGACACGTAATTGCGTGCGCCCTGCCATGTGTACGTCTCCCCCGAAAGCAGGTCTTCGACCCCATACGTTGCGTCCTTCAGCAGCCCAAGCTCCCCCAGATCGAGCGCAGTCGTTCCTGCCTGCACACTTTCTGGGTCCAGGTTCACGACGCACAGGATCACGTCGTCGCCAGCACGCTTGCTATAGCAGATCAGGTGCGGGTTCTCGATCGTGTGGAACCGCAACGTTTCGTTCGTCTGCAGTGCCGGGTGGGCGTGACGAATGTGATTCAGCAAGGTGTAGAGCGGCGCAAGGCTCTTCGGATTGTCGCGCTCCCACGAACGCAACTGGTACTTTTCGCTGTTCAGGTACTCTTCGCTGCCGGACTTGGCGGGCAGATGCTCCATCAACTCAAAGGCCGGCCCGTACACGCCGTAGCTCGCGCCCAGCGTCGCCGCCAGAATGATGCGCTGTGTGTACGCCGCGGGGTTCGTCGTCTGCAGAAACCCAGGTAAAATGTCCGGCGTGTTCGGCCACAGGTTCGGGCGGAAAAAGTCGCTTACGGGTGTAGTTGTCACCTCGACCATGTAGTCCGTCAGCTCCTGTTTTTCCGTGCGCCAACTGAAGTACGTGTAGCTCTGCGTGTAGCCCATCTTCGCCAGGCCGTACATCACGTGTGGGCGCGTAAACGCTTCGGCTAGAAAGATCACCTCGGGATACACCTTGCGAACCTCGGCAATGCACCACTCCCAGAAAGGCAGCGCTTTGGTGTGAGGATTGTCCACGCGAAAGCAGCGCACACCCTTGTCGATCCAGAATGCGAACACGGAGTACAACTCCTGCCAGAGTGCCTGCCAGTCGCTCGATTCGAAGTTGATTGGATAAATGTCCTGGTACTTCTTCGGCGGATTTTCTGCGTACTGAATCGTGCCGTCGGGGCGAATGGAAAACCAGTCCGGATGCTGTTTGACCCAGGGATGATCGGGGGAGCACTGGAAGGCAATGTCGAGGGCAATGTCGATGCCGTTGCTGTTTGCCGCGGCGATCATCTCGGCAAAGTCCGCGAAGTTGCCCAGCTCTTTCAGGATAGCCTTGTGGCCGCCGTCGGTATTGCCGATCGCCCATGGACTGCCGACGTCGCCCGGTTCCGCAACGGTGCTGTTGTTCTTGCCCTTGCGAAACGCCGTGCCGATGGGATGGATCGGCGGCAGGTAGAGCACGTCGAAGCCCATGGCTGCGACCTCCGGCAGACGCTTCATCACATCGCGCAGGGTGCCGTGCACTCCCGGCTCGCCGGCAGATCGTGGAAAGAATTCATACCAACTGCTGAATCGTGCACGCTCGCGGTCGATCCACAGCGGCAGCTCCTTCGGGTATGTCGTGGCGAACTTCAAATCGGGGTATTTCATCGCCAGGCCGATCGCTTCGTCCGACAGCGGGAAGTCATAGCGCGACTGCGGCCGTTCGGCCATCCAGCGTAGGCTGCTGGCGGTGCTCTTCAGCAGGCGTGCATCGGCATCGCGTGCAATGGTGGAGGCGTGGTCCAGCAGGATTGCACCGCTGCGAAACGCCAGCGCCACATCGCTCGAAAACTGGTTCATCACGGCGGTCGCCGCCTGTGCGCCTACACCCGCGCGTGGTGCTTCCGTCGCGTCGGCAGACGTGCTTTCGCCGGACGGCAGGGGCTCGTTCAGGTTTACCCCGTTGGCCGCATCGGCCGTGCCCTGGGCCTCGATACGCTTGTGCAAATCGTGAATCCAGGTGTCGAAATGATCGATCCACGCCTGTACCGTGTACACCCATCCGCCGATGGCGTCCGCCACAAAAGTGGCCTCCCATACGTCGTTCCCAAGGTGGGTAAACGGGGCGTAACGCCAGGTGCGCTCATCGGCGCGACGGTAGTTCAGCCGCGCTCCCAGGTGGTCGTGGCCATCGCCGTAAATGCTTGCGCGAATACGCACCGTATCGCCTACGATGCGCTTTGCGGCATGCCGTCCGCCGTCGATCTCCGGCTGAATTTGTTCGATAACGACGCGGCTACGACCCTCGTGTGGCTTCAAGATGCACTCTCCCTGTACGGCTCGGCACGCCCCGGCGTTCCGGTTGTTTTGTCGTGGGCCGAACCTTTCCGGCAGCAGCGCATCCAAACCCCTGAACGGCGTACCTCGCTCCACAGTCTATCGATGCCTGTGGGACCGCGCACGTTTGCTTTTCGCGGTCAGGGTTTCTTCCTCCTTGGGATTGCAGCGAGTCCGCATGTTCTTGTCAGGAGTCGCATGAGTCTGTTTGGAAGCAGTAAGCCCGAGCCGCAGTTGATGGCAGCACGCATTGAAGAGTATGCCCTGATCGGCGATACCGAAACCGCCGCGCTCGTCTGCCGGGACGGTTCGCTCGATTGGCTGTGCTGGCCCGTGTTTTCGTCGGGCGCGGTCTTCGCCGGCTTGCTCGGCACGCGCGATCACGGATACTACAAGATTCATCCGGCGACCGATGAGGCCATCACCGCGGACTCCTGGCGCTACCTGCCGCATACGCTCATCGTCGAAAAAACTTGGACGACGCTGGATGGCGAGGTCACCGTCACCGACTTCATGCCGCCGCGCGGCAAGCATTCCGACGTTGTTCGCATCGTCCGTGGCGTTCGTGGCACGGTCAAGATGCGCATGGAGATGACGCTGCGCTTCGACTACGGCTGCACGGTGCCTTGGGTCGTCCACGTGGAAAAGCACATGCGCGCGATCGCCGGGCCGCATCTTGTGGTGCTGCGCAGCGAAGCGATCATGCGCGGCGAAGACATGAAGACGGTCAGCGACTTTGCCGTGCACGAGGGCCAGAGCGTCTGCTTCGTGCTGAGCTACGGCTCGTCCATGGCCGAGGATCCGGAGAGCTTCGACGCCTACGACGCCCTGCGCGATACCGAAGAGTTCTGGACGTCGTGGGTCGCCAAGGGGACGTACGACGGCAAGCCGGAGTGG
>CBAAAH010000241.1:0-4881 GCA_964658865.1 uncultured Granulicella sp. | reverse complement strand
TACCGGCCGCCGCAACTCGGCGATGAAAAACCGCGCATCCGCTTTAACGGCCACGCCGAAGTGGGCGCCACGATGTCCCGCGCGATCCTGAACCGCCTGCGATTTTCCAACGAAGACACCGACCAGATCGTCTCCCTCGTCGCCAACCACATGCGCTTCGGCGACGTAAAGAACATGCGCGAATCGACCCTGCGCCGCTTCTTTCGCCTGCGCAATTTTCCGGAGCACCTGGCCCTGCACAAGCTCGACGTCACCAGCAGCCATAACCTGCTCGGCATGTACGACTACGCCAGGGAACGCTTTTACGCGATACCGGAAGAGCATCACAGCCCCACGCCGCTCGTCACCGGCCGCGACCTCATCGCCGCCGGTCTCAAACCCGGACCGGCGTTCAAACACCTGCTGCAAACCGTGGAGGACGCCCAGTTGGAAGGCATCGTCACCACGCACGAGCAAGGCATGCAGATGGTGCACACGCTGCTGCACGAACAGGCGCAGGTGGTTATTGCCTGAACCTAATCGGGCCGCTGCATCGTTTTGGCTGTTCGGCGTGGGGCAGTGTTTCCTTTGGCCGCCGAGGTGCCGATCTGGCATGTCGAGCCGCATCCACCTGCGACACCGTCGATATTGGTGTTTGAAACAGCAGCAGGATAGAGAAGTGATCTCGCTGTAGCTGGCGTCGCAGCCGTCACGGCGCGACGCTACGCGTCAGTTTCTGCTTCAAAAACGCGCGCGCCCTGGCGTCGTAAAAACGGTCTGCGAGCCATGCCGCAAGCACCACGAACACTGCCGTCGAGACCTGCAGCACTTCGAGCGGCGCTCTCAGGTGCACACGGCGCGCCATCGTATTGGCAAACAGCATCACCGGTGGGTGCAGCACATACATCGCGTACGACGTGGTTCCCAGAAAGGCGCACAGGTCCACCCACCGCGGCGAGACGTCGGTATATGCGCTTGCCAGCAGCAGGCACGGCAGCACGGCGAATAGCACCGCCACGTCGTAGGCCCAACCCCATCGCGGCGCATCCATTACCGCAAGCAATACGCCCGCAAGCAGCGCGCCTGCGGGTACTGAGTCCGGCAGGTGGACGCGTGCAACACCGCCCTTCCACGCGCGTAGCAGCAGCATGCCCGTCACGTACCCGAACACCACGCGGGTCAGGCCGGCAACAGCATCCTTGGTTTGCGTGCCCAGGTCCACACTGCCCGCGTGCCGTGCCTGCCACACCAGCGCGGCGGCCGCAATAACCACAATGGCCAGCAGCGTCCGCGTCGCGCGTCGGCGCAGAAACAGCGCGTGCGCGGCATTTGCCGACACTTCAAAAAATAGTGACCACAGCGCAATGTTGAACGGAAACATGGAACTGTCGCCGGTCTGCAGCGCAGGCGGACTCGGCAGAACCAGCAGGCCCAGGCCGAACTCCGCCGCAGCCTGCCGTAGCGTCATGCCGATGCTGCCGCTCATGGCATGCGGCACGAACCAGAACGCACCGAGCACCAGCCCAAGCAGGTACAGCGGGTACAGGCGGGCGACGCGCACGGCCATGAAATCCCAAAAGCCGAAACCCTCATCCAACTTCTTCTGATAGGCGAACGCGATCACAAAGCCGCTCAGCATAAAAAAGAAATCCACGGCGAGGTAGCCGTGTCGAAAGCCCGGGAGTGACAGGTGAAACCACAGAACTACGCATGCCGCGACGCCGCGCAGGCCATCCAGCAGGTGAAATTGATGCGTCTGTCCAGCCATGCGCGCAGCGTTGCCTCGGGGTTGTCGGATAGCGCCAGACTACCCTATGCCTCGAAATGCGGCACCGCATGAGCCTGGCTGTTCCCGATCCTTCCACGTCGCAGGTCCTTGTCGTGGGCGCGGGCATTGCCGGTCTTGCCGCTGCGGTCACGCTTGCCGAGGCAGGTCTCCGCGTCACGGTGTTGGAGGCGAGCGGCCGCGTCGGTGGCCGCATCCGCACGGTATACCCCGGCGGCAGCACGGTCGAGCTGGGCGCGGAGTTTATCCATGGCAAACCGCCGGAGCTGCTGGTGCTGCTGCGGGAGTTGGGCCTGCATGCCATCGAGCGCGAGGGCACCATGATTCACGCTGCCGACGATGGCACGTTGTCGACGGAAGACGGCCAGGTTCTTCGCAGGAGCGCCGATGTACCGGCACACGTCCGCGCGGAAGAACACGAATCGCACGCCGAAGACCCGCACGATGTCATGGAACAGTTGCGTACGTGGTGCACGGCGCATCCGGAGCAGGACCTTGCCTTTGCCGACTGGTGCGCGCAGCAGCACATGCCGGATGATGCTCGGGCCAGCGCTATCGGCTACGTGGAAGGCTTCAACGCCGCCGATGCTCGCGAAATCTCCGTGCAGTCGCTCGCGACCCAGCAGGCCGCGGAAAACAGCATGGAAGGTGAGACCTCTCTGCACTTGGACGGCGGCTATGTGCAGCTCACGGAACGCCTCGCAGATCGGCTGCAGCGCGCGGGCGGGGTCATCGTCTTCAACCAGCCGGCAAGCCGCGTGCACTGGAGCAGAGGACAGGTGCGCTGCGCCGGCGGAGAGCACGGCTATGAAGCCACCTGCGCGGTCATTACGTTGCCGCTCGGCGTGTTGCAGGCGGGCGATGTTCTGTTCGACCCGCCGCCCGCAGACGTGCTGCAACAGGCCGCACGCATGCGCATGGGCCACGTCTGCCGCATGAGCCTAGTCTTCCGGCACCGCTGGTGGGCCAATCTGCAACCGGCGGCAGAAGCCCTGCACCGGCTCTCGTTCCTGCTGCCGCCCGACCGTCGTAGCACCCCTGCCGATCCGCGTTTTGGCGTCTTCTGGACCGGTTATCCGTCGCTCGATCCCGTGCTCACGGCGTGGTCCGGCGGACCGTCCGCGGCGCACTTTCAGCACTTGGACGATCACCGCATTGCGCACCTCGCCTGCGCCCAGCTTGAGGGCATTTTCCGCCTGCCGCAGGGGGCAGTGCTCGATCAATTCGTGTCGCACCACCGCTTTCACTGGACGGAAGACCCGCTCTCTCGCGGCGCCTACTCGTGGGTCGCCGTGGGTGCGTCAGACGCCTCGGCACGCATGGCCGAGCCTGTCGATGGCACACTCTTCTTCGCCGGCGAGCACACCGACACCACGGGCAACTGGGGCACGGTACACGGCGCGCTGCGCAGCGGGCTACGCGCGGCCCGGCAGGTGTTGGAACGCTCGTGAGCGCGGTGCCACAGCGGAACGCGATGACCTGGACCTGCCTTAACCTAAGGTCACGCAGCTTCGCCCGAAGGCCAAGCACCGCGGTCTGACGCTCACGCGGCCTCTGCCTCTGCGGTTTGCACGGCAGAAGACCTCCCTGGGCTGCGCGACGCCGTCACCACTGCCACCGCCGCCAGGATCACGCCCATCGCCGCCCACTGCTGGCCACGCAGCGACTCATGGAGAAACGCCGCGCTCAGGCCCACCGCGACGATCGGGTTCACATACGCATACGTCGCCACCTTCGCCACGGGCACCCGCGCCAGCAGGTACGTGTACGCGGAGTAGCCCACCAGCGACCCGAACACCGTGAGCCAAAGCAGCGCGACGGCCAGCCCCGGCGTCCAGTGCGCGCTGCTCCAGCCGCCGGCCGCTGTACCGATCAGCATGTTGACCACGCCGCCCATCGTCATCTGCCACGCACTCGCCAGCATCGGGTCGATGTGCGATTCGTTCGGATCGGTGTTCGACTTCAACCGGCCTGCCAGCAGCGAACCCGCCACCCACGACAGGATCGCCACGGCCAGAATGCCCGTGCCCAGCGCCAGGGCATGCTCTTCCGCGTTCGGTCCCGCGTCCCGCGTCGTCAGCCCTGCGCGCAGCACCGGAGCCAGCAGCAGGCCCAATCCGCCTAGGCCCAGCACCGTGCCCGCCCAGCCCACACGGTTCAGCGGCACGCCGCCGGGAATAAACGTTTCAAACAGCGCAATCAGCATGGGCACGCTCGCCGCCAGCAGTGCCGCATACCCGGCCGTGACGTACCGTTCACCCCATCCCAGCAGCACGTTGTTGCCTGTCAGCAGCAGTAGCCCCACCGCCGCCTGCCGTAGCAGATCTTTCCGCGCAATGCGTACGGATCCGTTCCGCGCCCGAACCCATAGCAGCAGCACCAGCCCCGCACCCAAATAACGAAACCCCGAAACGAACCCCGGCGTCAAGAACGCCACGGAATACCGGATCGCCACAAACGTCGATCCCCAGAAAAAGTACACGCAAAGAAACGCGAGCGGAATACGCCAGTCGCGCACACGGGGTGTGGTGAATTGCCGCATGAATGTTGTCAGCCTATCAGCGTCCCGGTGCGTACGACATTTGGCGATCAAAGTGCACTGCGGCGCATCGTTCTACCCTTTTCGCTTTCCCATCGCCTTGCTTTACCATCGCTGCTAGATGGATTTCCGCACCCAGAAGCGATTTTCCGACAGCAACCGCCCCGAGAGCAATCGTCGCGATGGCAGCGAGGCCGACCTTGCCCGTATCGTCAGCGGCAGCGCGCGCAGCGGCGATGAGGATGAATTCGAACTCAAGCTGCGGCCCGTGCGGCTGCAGGAATTCATCGGTCAGACCAAGGCGAAGGAGCAGCTCGCCATTGCATTGGAAGCGGCAAAAAATCGTGGCGAGGCGCTAGACCACGTGCTGCTCTTCGGCCCTCCCGGACTCGGTAAAACCACTCTGGCGACCATTATCGCGAACGAACTCGACGTCGGCTTTCAGCAGACCAGCGGCCCCGCGCTGCAGATCCAGGGCGATCTCACCGCCATCCTGACCAACCTGCGCGAGCGCCAGGTGCTGTTTCTCGACGAAATCCATCGCCTACAGCCGGTGCTCGAAGAAAAGCTCTACACC
>CBAAAH010000240.1:0-4928 GCA_964658865.1 uncultured Granulicella sp. | reverse complement strand
GGATATCGCTGCGGCAACAACGGCGGGAGCAGGTTTAAGGCGTGCCGCCACGCTCCAACGCCGGGTTCCGGCCCGCGGTGGGTGCGGTGGGGCGGCGTTTCAGCCGCAGGGCGGGGCGCTCCACCAGCGTCCAGCTTAGCCAGCCCATGGCCAGAGATGCCGGCGTGGCAACCAGGAAGGTGATCCACGGCGAGCCGCCTACGAACGAAATCCAAAGGCACTCGATCGGCCAGCCGTACAGGTATGTCCCGTAGGAGATGTCGGGCATGCGGCGCAGCGGCGTGGGCACCGGCCACGGCAGGTGAGCCAGGCCGAACAGCAGGTACGCCGCGCACAGCAGGACTCCGGAGCTGGCGAGATCGTGGTGAGGATCTCGCGCCCACGGCAAGTAAAGGCATGCGATGCCTGCCACTGCGGCAAGCACCGCCGGCACCACGCGAAACGGGAGCCGGTCGCGGTACAAGGCGTAGCAGCCGCCCAGCAGAAACGGCAGAGATAACTGAAACACGCGATACGGATCGCCCAGCAGCAGCAACGGCCCGTGCCAGGCCAGCCGCACCGCGAGGAAAAGATCGACATTGACCGCAAGCGCGCATGCCGTAAGGACCAGCCACACCGAAGGCAGTCGCCGCAGCAGTCCCGTCACACCAAATAGAGCAACCAGCAAGTAGCAGCGGAACTCGTAGGTGATGGTCCAGAGTGAGCCGTTGACGCCGGCAGTGTGCAGGCGCGGAAAGACCGGTGGCGTGAGCGGCGCGCTCAGGACCATGACACTCAGCATGAAGTGACCCGACGGTAAATGCTGGAACCACCGCGGCATGCCGGGCGCCACGAAACCGACAATCCCCACGCTGAGCGCGACGGCAACCGCGTATCCGGGAACGATGCGCAAAAGGCGTTTCTGCAGAAAATCCAGCAGCACCGGTGCACCGAGCCAGCTTCGCACGATCAGGTAGCCGCTCAGTAGAAAAAACCCGTGAATGCCGACCAGGCCGAAGGTGAGCGGCGCATGCAGCAGGTGGTTCAGTGGCTCGCGCGCGTCGCTGCCGTCCGTCAGCTCGGGCGCGTGTGCCAGCAGCACCATGCAGGCAAACAGCAGGCGCAACAGGTCGAAGCTGACATTACGGGTACGGGGTGTCTCTGCTGGGTTCGGTATCGTCACGGGTGCGTTCGACTTCAGGGTATCGCGGGTGGCTTACGGATGTTCGGCCAGCACGTGCCGACGGTCCTTCTCCAGCGACTCCGCGATCTTGTGATCGGTGCAGAAATAGGGATCGTCGCGAAACGGCAGGGCGCGTCCTGGTGGCTGAGCTGCTCGCGGTACCGTCTCGATCAGCAGCCAATCGGAGTCGTCGACGCATTGCTGGTGGGCGAGCGACCACTGGCCGCTATGCAGCCGGTCGACGATCAGGCGGTCGAGCGCGCGCTGCGGCAGCGGCCGGTACCGCGTGTACAGCCGCTCGTGCGCCAGCAGGTTCAGCACCTGGCGCTGGTAAGCGATGGTGTGCGGTGGCGCGGTCTGCAGTGCGTGCACCAGATTGCCGACGGTCTGTTCGGTGGAGGTGTCGAAGAAGGTCTGCACGGCGTCATGCCAGGGTGCCACATTGCAGAAGTAATTCGGATATGGAAAGGGCAGCGTCAGCAGCGACGGATTCGGCATGTCGTGAATGCGTGCACACATCGGCTCTACAACGTTCAACAGCGATCTCTCGATCACCATGGGGCCGTAGACAGGGTGGCGGTACCACTGGCGTCCGGTAAACATCGGCGCGGTATGGTATGTCTGCCAGGCGAAGGGAACGGCCGTTTTGTACGCCAGGCAGCAGACACTCGCCAGACCCACCACACCGGCATAGGCATAGGTGCGGTCGGGCCGGCGAAAGAACACCGGGTATGCGAACGGCAGCAGCAGCAGCAGCACGCCGATGGGCGCATTCAGCGGCAGGTATTCGCCGCCGGAAGAGAGCGAGCCGCTGATCAACTGGCCCAGCGGGATCAGGATCAAAAGTTCGGTGGGGTTCCAGCTTGCACGCTCGTCGCGCGATCGCACCATCGCCAGCAGCGCGCGTACCAGCGTTGCCGCTCCCAGCACCAAACCAACCAGAATCATGGTGGCGCACACCATGCGCGGCACGGTCACGATAGACCAGCGATTGGCGCGTAGCAGCGGGATGTAGGCCAGCATTGTGAGTGCCAACACCGCCACACCGGCGTGCACCGGAGAGGTCGCACGATTCAGCATGGGGCGGCGCGCGACCCATGCCAGCAGCAACGCAAACAGTAGAGCAAGCACCATCAGGACGACAAAGTTGTCTTGCCCGAACATGTGTGAACTTGTCTCTACAACGAGGTGAACCGGGTAGAACAGCAGCTTGCCCGATCCGCCCTTGGCGCTTGCCGCGCGGAAGATGGAGTGGGTCGCGTACGTTGCCGGCGAGTCGCCGGTAAGCCCCACGGTCAGCACGACGGTAAGGGCGGTCACGACGGCAAACAGCAGGGCACTGAAACCCTTGCGGACCGGCGCCAGGCCTACCAAAGCCAGCAGCACCGTCGCCCAAAGCAGGCCGCCGTCGTTCAGCCGAGACATCATCGCCAGACCGCTGAACACGCCGAGCAGCGCGCCACACCGCAGCACGGCTCCCGTGTTGGCCAGGCGCGGCAGGGTGAGCAGCAGCAGGATCGACCCCACCTGAAAGCAATCGGCCATCACGTGGTAGTCGTCGAAGCGATCTGCCTGAAACAGCAGGGGGAATGCGAACGCCGCAAGCAGCAGCACCGCACGCGGACCGGCGCACAAAGGCAGCCGCTGCGCGATGGCCCGCAGCGTACCGACGTAAACGCACAGCAGCAGCGCCGCCGGCAGTTTGGAGACGAGCCAGCCCTCACCGAACAGCCGCATGTTTGCGGCCGTCACCAGAACATACAGGGGTTGCAGCGCCAGATGCAGGTCGCCGTATAGGTGACGCCCGGCCAAAAACAGCTTCGCGTACCAGAACCACATGCCATCGCCCGCAACCTGCACCTGCAGAATGAGCAGGATGCCGAACATGACGCAGAAGCACGCCATGAGGTTCACCGGCAAGGCAGGAGTGTCCTGTGCATCTGCGATGGCTGGGCGGGGTGGCGAAACGTCGGGCACCAGGTTCTCCTGCGACCGGCATACTGGGGTCGGATGGGGTGGGTCGCAAGCGGCCCGGGGTTGGCAGCGAATTGGTCCTATCCTACCTGTGCACGGTTTGCGTGGGCGCAACGATCTTCTGCAGACCCTTTCTGGTGTCGGAATGGGGCTGCGGCGGCCCGCGTCGCAGGCGGTGGCGTCCGGGACGCGTTTTGCACGCATCGGATGCTAAAATAGGCAATACAGACCAGCGTTTGCGCCTCGTTCCGGGTGCGCTTTTACCGCGCTCTGTGCAAAGAATCCTGTCGCCGCCCAAAACGCGCCGCGTGGATTGAAACCGGGAGAACGATGGCCACCGAAACGCCCCTGCTGGACCTGCAACAGACCGACCCAACGAACGCGGAAGTCCCGACCCAGGTTTCCCAGGTAGGCGATGAGAAGGGTGGTTCCAAAAGCTACACCTCCGACAACATCCGTGTGCTGGAGGGTTTGGAAGCCGTGCGTCTGCGGCCGGCGATGTATATCGGATCCACCACGGAGCAGGGCCTGCATCACCTGGTCTATGAGGTTGTCGACAACTCGGTCGACGAGGCTTTGGCCGGCTTTGCCACGCGTATCGACGTCATCATCCACGTGGATAATTCCGTGACGGTCATTGACGACGGCCGCGGCATTCCGGTCGATATGAAGGATTTGGGCAACGGCGAGAAGATGCCCGCGGTTCAGGTCGTGCTGACTAAGCTGCATGCCGGCGGCAAGTTTGACGCCAGCACCTACAAGGTTTCCGGCGGTCTGCACGGGGTCGGCGTCAGTTGCGTCAACGCGCTGAGCGAGGAGTTCGACGTCGAAATCTGGCGCGATGGCTTTACCTACCAGCAGGACTACAGCAAGGGCGACCCGATCAGCGGCGTGCGTCAGGTGGGTACCAGCAGCAAGCGCGGCACGAAGGTCCACTTCCTGCCCGACAAGTCCATCTTCAGCGTGCATGAGTACAACTACGACACGCTCGCCGGTCGCCTGCGCCAGCTCGCCTTCCTGAACAAGGGCATCGAAATTACGCTCACCGACGAGCGGCAGACCGATGCCAAGGGAGAAACGAAGACCGCCTCGTTCAAGTACAAGGGCGGGATCGAAGAGTTTATCCGCCACCTGAACAAGGGCAAGGCTGTTTTGCACGAGAAGCCCATTTACATGGAGGCGACGCGCGGCCAGCTTGTAATGGAAATCGCGCTGCAATATAACGACGCGTACTCCGAGACGGTGTTCAGCTTTGCCAACAACATCAACACCGTCGATGGCGGCACGCACCTCTCGGGTTTCCGCACGTCGCTGACGCGCACCATCAATGCCGCGGGCCAGTCACTGGGCCTGTTCAAAGACATGAAGGAAGCGCTAAGCGGAGACGACGTTCGCGAAGGGCTCGTTGCGGTCGTGTCCGTCAAGCTGCCCCAGCCCCAGTTTGAAGGCCAGACCAAGGGCAAACTCAACTCCGACATCAGCGGTCAGGTGCAGCAGTTCGTCAACGAGCGCCTTGGCGCGTTCTTTGAGCAGAATCCGCAGGTTACCAAGAAGATTATCAACAAGGCAATCGACGCCCTGCGCGCCCGTGAAGCCGCACGCAAGGCACGCGATCTGACCCGGCGCAAGGGTGCGCTGGACGGCGGCGGCCTGCCTGGCAAGCTGGCCGACTGCAGCGAGCGCCAGCCCGACAAGTGCGAGCTCTACCTCGTTGAGGGTGAATCCGCAGGTGGCACCGCCAAGCAGGGCCGCGATCGCCGTTACCAGGCCATTCTGCCGCTGAAGGGCAAGA
>CBAAAH010000239.1:0-4931 GCA_964658865.1 uncultured Granulicella sp. | reverse complement strand
ATCGCGGCGGTTTGAAACTGGCCCTGCGCGATACCCAGGGTGCGCGTCTGCTCGGTCGTGCCACTCACGCGGAATGCAGCGAACGCCAGCGTATCGGCATCCCGGTCCACCTTCAGGCCGCTTTGCTTCAACGCCGTCTCCAGCCGCTTCAGCTCTGGCGGCAACACGCGGTCCTTCAGACTCAGGGCGGCGGGCGAGTTCTGCATCGCGCGGTAATCCACCACGATGACCTGCTGAATGTCGCGAGGAATCGCCGATTTGGCATCACTTCCCAACTGTGCCGCATACATGGGAGCCGCTGCCAACGTTACGACCGCTGCGGTCATCCATTCCCAAATCCGATTCCTTGTCACACTTGCCTCCGTACGTGCGGTGCTGAACACTTAACCTCTTGCATGTTATCCGGCGACCGCAACCTGCGAAATCGCCAGCGGCTCGGGCCAGACGATCGGGTGGGCCAGACGCCGTTCCAGAATTTTCAACGCCGGGTCGAACTGCGGTATTTGACGCAGCCAATCGGTATTCGGCTCACAGGCGGCCTCGGGAATCAGTCCGATCAGTTCCCCTTCGGCACTTTCAACGCCCTGCATGTCCGCCAATCGGACCACCTCCGCGTGCACCAGCTTCATCGGCGTCACATGAAAGTTCGTCACATTGATGCTGACCTGCGCCCGGCCGTCGACCATGACGCCCATGGCCTTGATGCCCTGCAGACCGCCATTCGAGGCCCGCAGGCCGCGTGCGATGGCGCGTGCGGCGGCCACATCCGTGCTGCGCAGGTAGATGTTATAGGCGATCAGGAAAGGACGCGCGCCCACGGCACTGGCTCCGGCGGTCGGGTGCAGGTCGTTCGCGCCGACGTCGGGCCAGGTGCGGGAATCGGTGCGTACGGCTTGGCGCAAGCCTTCAAACTGGCCGCGACGGACATCTTCCAGGCGCGCTCGGTCGGGCCTCACCGCCGCTGCCTCGTAAAAATATACGGGCACGCCGAAGCGCTTCCACATTTCCTGGCCAGCATGGTGCGCAAGCTGGGCACAATCTCCCAGGGTGCAATCTTTCACCGGTACAAACGGCAAAACGTCTGCCGCGCCGATACGCGGATGAACGCCGTCCTGCAGCGTGAGGTCGATCAGCTCCGAAGCCCGACCCACCGCTCGTATAGCAGCTTCACACACCGCGGCTGCGGGCCCGGCAATCGTCACCACGCTTCGGTTATGCGCGGGGTCCATGGACCAATCCAGCAGGCAAACACCGTACACCTGCATGCTGCGCACAATCTCACGGACGATGCGCTCATCGCGGCCCTCTGAAAAATTGGGGACGCACTCCACTACCGCTTCAGCATTCACTTCCAACCCTGCCTGTTTTCTGTCGCTTTCGATGTTTCGCCGTTGCACCCTGCGTGTCGTGTCTGCAGAGGCGCATACAGCGTCGTGCCACAACTCCCCTTACCGGCTTGATCCCTTCCACCACGAATAACCGATGGAGAACTGTACCGTTGCGTTGACGCCGGGGTTTCGATCACCCAGGCTCGCCGACGAGATGTGAATACCATTTGCGCTCAGGTCAAGGCTTTGCCGCGGCCTGACAAAATAGTGCACTCCGACGCCACCCTGCGGTGTGAAATTCCAAACACTCGCATCGCTGCCGGGGCCGTCGTTCACAATGTTCAACGGTCCTTGACCATACGCCGGATACTTGTGGTTCGTCCACAACACGCCACCGGCGGCCTGCGCCCACGGCATAAGACGGTGGCCATGGGTAAAGTTCCAGCGCAGAATGATGGGTGTGACCGTGACACCGTGAAAAGTGCCGCCGACCGTATAGGGTGCGCTGCACGCGACCACTGTCGGGTCTGCCGTGGCGGTGCACTGCCTTCGCTGAAACGTGGGCGTATTCGACTGCCAGTAGGGGAAAAGCTCCGCGGCGTATTCGAAATTTCCCTTGAGGTAACCTTTGCCGATCTCGGGCGTCAGCACCTTGCCGACGTGTGCACCAGCGAGGAAGAACTTGAAGTTATCGCGGTCTTCCGTAAAGCCTTTGCCGCCCTGAAACAGGACGCCGTAATCCCATCCGTGTGCATTGGCGATGGATGCCACTGCGTCCTGCGCGGCGGGACGGGTTTGTGCCTGCGCCATTCCTCCGACCAAAAATGCTGCGATGGCCAGAGCTACGTTGTACTGCACCTGCATAACGATCCTTTCGCGTACAAGCGAATGCCGCCACGTGGGCGGCATTACGTCGTTCCTTTGCGTCGCCTCGATCAAGCCTAAGCCGCGACCTCTGCCTCGTCGAAGTCGAAATTGGAGTAGACGTTCTGCGTGTCGTCCAACTCTTCCAGCACATCCAGCAGGCGAAGCATGGCGTTGGCCTGCGCACCTTCCAGTTTCTGATAGGTGGACGGTACCATGGTGACCTCGGCGTGTTCCGGCTTTAGGCCGGCATTTATGACAGCGTCACGCACAGCCTCAAACTCCTTGGGTGCGGTCAGAACCTCCCAGTTGTCACCCTCGTCGCTCAGGTCGTCCGCGCCGCTTTCCAGCACGATCTCCGTCAACTTTTCTTCGTCCGCCGCGTCCTTGGCGACGAGGATGACACCCTTTTTGCTGAACATGTAGCCGACCGAGCCGCTCTCGCCCAGGTTGCCGCCGTTTTTGCTAAAGGCGTGGCGCACTTCGCTCACCGCGCGGTTGCGGTTGTCTGTCAGCACATCGACGATGACCGCGACACCGCCGGGACCGTAGCCTTCAAAGGTAATCTCTTCGTACTGCAAGCCTTCGAGTTCGCCCGTGCCGCGCTGGATGGCGCGCTTGATGTTGTCCGCAGGCATGTTCTCTGCCTTTGCCGCCAGAATCGCGGTGCGCAGGCGCGGATTGCCGTCCGGGTCACCACCGCCGGCCTTCGCGGCAACGGTTATTTCCTTGATCAGGCGTGTAAAGACTTTGCCCCGCTTTGCATCCGCGGCGCCTTTTTTATGCTTGATGGTTGCCCATTTGGAGTGGCCCGACATCGGTTTGAATCCTCTACTTTTCTTCGTGGTTCCCGCGCGGCACTCGCGCCGCGCAACCCCCGAAGTATAGCAACCGCGAGGACTTCACCGCAGCGCGCACGCGTTGCGTTTACAGAATTTCCGTGGCGAACAGGTCGTCGTAGGTCTCGCGGCGACGAATCAGACGTGCCTTGCCTTGATCGATCAGCACCTCTGCCGGGCGCACACGCGTGTTGTAGTTCGAACTTTGCGACATGCCGTACGCACCGGCGTCCAGCAGCGCGACCAAGTCGCCGCCATGTAACGCCGGCAGTGCACGGTCGCGGGCGAAAAAGTCACCACTCTCGCACACCGGGCCGACCACATCGACCGTCTCCTCCGCGGCATTTGCCTGCCGCACGAGGGGTACGATTTCATGGTGCGCCTGGTACAACGCCGGTCGAATGAGGTCGTTCATCGCAGCATCGGTGATCACAAAAGTTTTGCTGCCATTCTGCTTGGTGTACAGCACACGCGAGACCAGCGCACCGGCCTGACCGACCACAAAGCGACCCGGTTCGATCATCAGGTGCACGCCTTGAAGTTCGCCGAGCGCTGACTGCAACGCGGTTGCATAGGCCCGCACCTGCGCTGCGGCGTCAAACTCTGCATCGCCGTACTCGATGCCCAGTCCGCCGCCCGCATCCACCGTGTGGATGTCCAAACCATCCGACCGAAGCTGGTGCACCAGTTGCACCACGCGATCCAGTGCAGCGGCAAACGGCTCCACCTGGCGAATCTGCGAACCGATATGCACACTGACGCCAACCGGTTCCAGCCATTGACTGCCGGTCGCGCCACGATAGACCTCTCGCGCCAGAGCGATCGCAATGCCGAACTTATGCGCGCTCATGCCCGTGGAGATGTACGGGTGCGTTTCGGCGAAGACGTCCGGATTTACCCGCAAAGCAAACCTGGCACGTAAACCGAGAAGGCGCGCGCGGTCTGCAAGCAAATCCAGCTCGGCTTCACTTTCCACGTTGAACATGCCGATGCGTGCCTGCAGGGCGGCATCCATCTCTTCTGCGCTTTTGCCCACGCCAGAGAAGACGACGCGGCTGCACCACTCGGGCGCATCGTCGCCGGCAGCCGCAATCACCCTCGCCAGTTCTCCGCCGGAGACGATATCGAAGCCGCAGCCCTGCTTGCCGAGCATCCGCAAAATAGCCAACGAAGAGTTGGCCTTTACGGCATAGCAAACCGTATGCGGCCGACCAGTAAAAGCACGTTGAAACATCGCGGCGCGCTCGCGAATTTGCTCCCCGGCGTAGACGTACAGCGGTGTGCCGAACTGCTGGGCGAGCGCACGCAGTGAAACGCCGCTGCAGGATAGCTCATCGCCCACGTAGTCAAACGGCCGCGATGCCGAGGTGGCGGCCGTGGGTTCTGCTTCAAGCGTGGTGGTCATCCTGCGTCGTTCATCCTTGGGGGTTCGGTTGGTTCGCGAGTGATGGGTGCAGACGGATCGGGCGGCGGGTAGTACGGCTGGGTGCTGGGGTACACAGGAGCGTAGCCGGTGCGCGGCAAGGCCAAAGGCTGCTCCGGCAGTACCACCCACAGCACCAGGTAGGCCAGCACACCCGTGCCGGCGAACAGTACCAGCGCCACCCAAAGCAGCCGGATCATCGTCACGTTCCAGCCATGTTGATCGGCAAGACCGCCGCAAATGCCGGCGATTCTTCGAGTCGTTCGCGAGCGCTGTAGTGTATCCATCGGTGCGGCCCTCCCCCAGAACTGCAACACACTTCTGCCACCATGACATTCTGTCATAAGGATCGATATTCGATACGTCGCCGCGGTTAGGACCCGCTGTAAGGCTGCTTCAGGTATTTACGCGCGTCCGACGCCTGGGATTGGTCCCCCCCATCGGCCGCGGCCATTCGATACTGCACCATGGCCCTGT
>CBAAAH010000238.1:0-4932 GCA_964658865.1 uncultured Granulicella sp. | reverse complement strand
ATCGAAGTTCTCGATGCCGCAGATGATGATGACGTTGTCGGCGAGGTCGCGCACGACCTCCAGTTCGTACTCTTTCCAGCCGAGGACCGACTCCTCCAGCAGGCACTCGTGCACGGGGGACAGGTCCAATCCGCGTGAAAGAATCTCCGTGAGTTCATCGCGGTTATAGGCGATGCCGCCGCCGGAGCCGCCGAGGGTGAACGACGGTCGGATGACTGCGGGAAAGCCGATCTTCTGCGTGAAGTCGAGCCCGTCGCGCAGGTTGTTCACCAGCGCCGAACGCGGCATATCCAGGCCGATTTTGGTCATCGCGTCTTTGAACAGCAGACGGTCTTCGGCCTTCTTGATCGCTTCCAGCCGCGCGCCGATCAGTTCGATACCGTACTTGTCCAGCGTGCCCGCATCTGCCATATCGACCGCCAGGTTGAGCGCCGTCTGGCCTCCCACCGTGGGCAGCACGGCGAACACGCCTGCGTTGCCGGATGCCTTCAGCATTTCCGACTCCACCCGCAGAATTTCCTCTACGTACTTCGCCGTCAACGGCTCGACGTACGTACGGTCGGCGACCTCGGGATCGGTCATGATGCTGGCCGGGTTCGAGTTGACGAGTACGACGTCGTACCCCTCAGCCTTCAGCGCCTTGCAGGCCTGGGTGCCGCTGTAGTCGAACTCAGCCGACTGGCCGATAACGATCGGGCCGGAGCCGATCACGAGAATCTTGGCGATGTCTGTCCTGCGTGGCATTAGTCGTATACGTCTTTTCTGTGACCTGCATACAAAACCAACTCAACCACTCGGCTGCGCTGGATGTTGCAGACTACGCTGTAGTCCCCAACTCGGAAGCGGTAAAAGCCCCTTCAGATGTCCGGTGAGCGACTTCGCCTCTATGCTGGGATCCTCCAACGGGGCGACCTGCTCTGCCATGTACTTCAGGATGCGTCTCCGCACAGGTTTGTCGAAGCTGAGCAGAAAGCGCTCAGCTTCATCGTTCTATTTCATCCGACAGTTCAGACCGGTGCACCATCTCTTTCTGGGAAATGGTGTATCGAGTCTGCGCAGGCGGTCGTATGCCAGCCAGGTAATCCGCCCGATCCTCAAGGATCGACTCAATCGCTTGTCGCGCAACGAACTTCGGAAACATATGCATTTCCGCTGCGAGTTCATTCGACGTAGCTTCCGTTTGCGTACCGAGTTCAATCTGAATCATCACAGCCTCCATTCGGAACAGGACAACGGTTCTACTTCTTCCACTCTTCCATCATCTTGCGGAAGTCTTTGAACAGGTAGTGAGAATCGTGCGGACCGGGTGAAGCCTCAGGGTGGTACTGCACGCTGAACAACGGATGGTCCTTGTGCTTCAACCCGGCAACCGTGTCGTCGTTCAGGTTCACATGCGTCACTTGGACGGCGGACTTGTCGAGCGTCTCGGGGTCGACGGCGTAGTTATGGTTTTGCGATGTGATTTCAACCTTGCCGGTCTCGAGGTTCTTGATCGGGTGGTTGGCGCCGTGGTGGCCGAACTTCAGCTTGTAGGTCTTGCCGCCAAGCGCCAAGCCGAAAATCTGGTGGCCCAGGCAGATGCCGAACAGCGGTGCCTTGCCGGCCAGGTCGCGCACGTTCTGCTGCGCGTAATTGAGTGGTTCCGGGTCACCCGGACCATTCGAGAAGAAGACGCCGTCCGGATTCATGGCGAGCACTTCCGCCGCAGGCGTCTCGGCGGGAACCACCGTCACCCGGCAGTTCTCGCGGGCGAGCATGCGCAGAATATTCGACTTGATGCCGAAATCATAGGCGACCACGTGCATTTGGTCGGGATGCGTGATGGGCTGCGGCAAAAATTTGTCGCCGGTCTCGTTCATGGCGTCTTTGTCGCTGAATTGGTAGCTCTGCTTTGTCGAAACGACGCGCGCCAGGTCGGTGCCGTCCATCTTCTGAATGGACCGCGCGCGAGCGATCAGTTCGTCGGCGTTCGTGGACTTGGTCGAGATCACGCCACGCATCACGCCGTTGTTCCGCAGGTGGCGAACGATAGCGCGGGTATCGACCTCCGCCAGCACGGGCACATTGTATTTTTCGAGATACTCGTCCGTGACCTGAGTCGAGCGCCAGTTGGACGAGATGGGCGAAAACTCGCGGGTGACCAGACCTTCGATGTAGGGGCGCTTGCCCTCGTCATCGCTGGGCGTGGTTCCGTAGTTGCCGATTTGGGGGTTCGTCAGAACGACGATCTGTCCGGCATAGGAAGGATCGGTAAAGATCTCCTGGTAGCCGGTAAGGGCAGTATTGAAGACGACTTCGCCGGATGCTTCGGCGGGCGCGCCAAAACCTTTACCGCGAAAGATGCGCCCGTCTTCGAGCGCCAGAATGGCTTGCATTGCCTCTCCAATGGAGTGGATTCAATCGATTCTAACAGCCGAAACGGGTAAGCTCTACCCGACATCGATCAGAACGTCGTCCCCTTGAAGTTGCAGAGGATAAACCTTGACCTTGCTGCGCTCTTCCGGGCACTCTCCTGTCGTCAAATCGAAGGCCCACGCGTGCCACGGGCAGACCACTTTTCCCTCTTCCAGCCATCCCTCGCTCAGCGGTCCACCCCGGTGCGGGCAGGCATTGTCCACGGCGGCAAGCTGGCCGTTGCTGTTCGCCAGGCACACCGCGACTCCCGCTGCGTCGTATTCGCCGACACTGCCACTTGCCGGCATGTGCGCCGCACTGCATAGTTTCACCCACTGCGCCATCGTTCACACTCCTGCACCTTTAGGATGCACCATGCACCGCGTGCTAGGGTGAGTTCGATGGCTGCCCAGAACTCCTCGAAGCGCAATACGCCCCGACGCACGCAGGTGACCTACAACCGCGACGACCCGAATCATCAGGTGGTGGATCCACGCTGGTTGGGCAAAGTTCTGCTGCTCACCATACTGGCGGCGTTCGTCTGCAGTTACTTGGCCATGTGTCTGCTCTTCGGCATCGGCTCGTGGGAGCTGGTGCTGCACCCGACCCACAAGGTCGGCAACGGCACTGGCCTGCCCAGCGAATCCGTGCACTTTGGACCCGCCTCCGCTGGCAAATCGGCGATCGTCGGCGAGTTTCTGCCGGCTGCCGCACAGGGCCAGAACTCGGCGCTGCGGGAGTACACGACAGTCCTTTACCTGCGAACCGGCGACGGCCAGCTCGACTTCGCCGACGCGCCGCTGATTTCTATGCTGCACGACCTGGGCTTGAACGTATTCGCGTTCGACTACCGCGGCTATGGCCGGTCCGGCGCACAGCCGCATCCATCTGAAAAAACCATGAATGAGGATGCAGACAGTGCCTGGGCCTACCTGCGCGGTGTGCGCGGCGTCTCGGCGCAACACCTGGTAATTTACGGTGCCGGCGTGGGCGGATCGGTCGCCGCAGAACTGGCCCGGAAGCACCCTGAAGCCGCAGCCCTCATCGTGCGCAACGCGAACGCCGATGTGCTGGGAACCGTGCTGCGCGAACCCCGCAGCCGCTTTTTTCCCGCGCGCCTGCTCTTTCACGACCGATTCTCCGTGATCGCACTTCAGAAGACGAAGCTGCCGAAGCTGCTGCTGAATATCGGCCCCGTCGACCCCGATGCCAAAGGCGGCGGTCCAGAGGCGCGTGCGCGCGTCGCTGCCTACCACGCCGCAGCCGACCCCAAGCTCACCGTAACGCTGCCCAAAGACGATCCAGCAAAAGAGCGAGAGGCCCTGCACCGCTTTTTCGACGATGGCGCCACATTGCTGCCACCTCCCGTGTTGACGCCGTAGTTTCCCGCTGCAAAGTAGCCGGCCGCTCGACCCCAGCCACGCTTAGGCTGGGGCTGTGAGCCTGGCTTGCAGGAAAGGCGTGTCGCATGACGAGAGTGTTGGAGGGTCTGCAGCCCTGGGCAGCCTTGCTGTTGCGCCTGGCGCTGGGCATGGCCATGGTGTATGCGGGCTGGCCGAAAGTTATGCCGGCGGGCGGTTTTCACGGCAACAACATGTTCAGCGCGCTGCAGCATTGGGACGCTGCCGTGCTGCACATGGGTCTTCCCGCCTGGCTGGGCATCGTGTCGGCGTTGACGGAGTTTCTGGGCGGCATCCTGCTTCTGCTCGGCCTGCTCACGCGTTTTGTGGCGGTGCTGGTCGCCATCAACATGGCCGTGGCGTTGTGGAAGGTCAATCTGCATCACGGCTACGCGGGCTCACAGTATTCTCTGGCCCTGCTCACCATGGCCCTTATGCTCGCGGCATACGGCAGTGGCGCTCTGGCGCTCGATCGACGACTCGGCCTTTCCTGAAACACGCAGTTGCAGTCTGCCGCCAGAGGCACAGTTTGCGAGGAAGGCTAAAGTCACTCCAGTGGTGTGTTCAACATGTGCCACGTGAAGTGAAGGCCTCCGATGTTCCGGAGGCCTTACATAGAGGTGGGAAGTGGTGGTGCGGATAGGTGATGCCAGGATCGAAGAAGGGTAACCCCGACGTATTGCAGACTACATTCGATAGGACGCGGTCACAGAAGAAAGGTTGCGCTGCCAATGTGCACAGTTCATGAACTTTTTCCGTGTTCGGTACATCGGCTGTTCCCTCGCGGTCATGAATCTGGCGACTCAAACCATGCGAAGAAATTGCCCTGAAGATAGTGCAGCTCCAGGAAAGACTTTGTCAAGATCGCGGGTGCCCAGAGTGCGTTGCGTCAGTTCGCCCAGCACCTGGCGAAAATCGGTGGTCACGGCCAGGTCACGGCCTTCGTTCAACTGTTCCGGCGCCAGCCCCGGCCAACGCCCATACACCTTGCCACCGCGAACGCCGCCACCCAGGACGAACATCACGTTGCCATGCCCGTGATCTGTGCCGCCGGTACCGTTCTGCTTCGCGGTGCGGCCGAATTCCGACATCGTCACCAGGGTGATCTGCTCGGCGTCCTGCCCCATGTCGTTCCAAA
>CBAAAH010000237.1:0-4938 GCA_964658865.1 uncultured Granulicella sp. | reverse complement strand
CAAGGTCGGCCACCACGGCGCGCGCCTGCGGGTCGGGGCCGTCGGAAACGACGATGGCCTCGACCCGCGGATAGGTTTGCCGCAGCACACTCACCACGGCTTCGCGCAAACCCACGGGTCGGCGATACGTGGGAATAATAACGCTGATCAGGCCGGGTTCGATCGCCGTTTCGCTCATGGGGTAAACTCCGTCGCACGCGAGGGAAATGGTGGCAGCGATTGCCGCGGCATGTTCACCGCTGCTTTCTGCGGCAGCGGCGTAGCAGGCGGCAGGCCTTCCAGAATGGGTTCGTCGCCGGAGCTGTCCGCGTTCGGTTCCGGTTGCGCCAGGCACATGCGCACCAGCGCAATGTAGGCCATGAGCGTGGGCAGGTGCGGCTCCAGCGGCGTGGATTCCGACGTGCTGAGCAGTGCCATCCACGTGAGCAAGAGGGCATTCAGCAAATCGGCCGGCGTACGGCCGTGGCGATACCGGTGCCATGCCATTGCCACGGCCGACAGCAGGATCGCCGCGTAGAAGATGCCTCCGGGCCAGCCCAGGATGATGACCTGATCCAGATAGGTGTCGTGCGCGTTGGGCACGGGCCAGCCCTGGTCGCGCGAGATCTGGTCGGCACGCGTTGCGGTCCAGAAGTCGCCGTACCCGAAGCCCAGCCAGGGCCGCTGGTCCACACTCGCCATCAGCTCGGTCCACAGCGGCAGGCGGTTGGACAGGCTGCCGGTATTCTGCGTGTCGTTCCGGCCCAGCATAAACGCCCCCTGCGCCGCGCCGCGCAGGTTGTTGCCGGCCACGTAGACCAGCGGCGGCACCAGCACGGCCGCTATGGCGAGGTAGGCCATAATGCGCTGCACGGGTTGCAACCGTTCGCGCGCGACCCGCAGCAGCACCGCCCCGACCAGGCCCAGCGCCAGCAGCACCGCGACGCGCGACCGCGTGAGAAACAGCAGCAGCATGGCCGTGCCCAGAAGCACGGAAAGCCGGCCGGTCCAGCGGGGGCGGCGAAGGATCAGAACGGCGGTGCAGACGCAGCAGACGAGCAGGTTCATCGCCTGGTAGTTCGCGGTCATCACGCCGGTCAACCGGTATTCCGGGTCGAAGGGCGCAAACAGGCGCAGGATGAAGAGATCGACACCGAGCGAGATCAGGCCGACGGATAACGTCGCCGCCATGGCCCAGATCGCCAGTTCCATGGCGGTAAACGTGGACGCAAGCGTGTAGGCGCACAGCGCGTCGATGCCGAACACAAACAGCCGCTTAAGGGTGAGCGTGGGGTCGTCGCTCCACAGCGCGCTGCAGGCAAGCAGTACCAGATATCCCGCGACCGCCCAGCGCAACCGCCCCTGGAACCGCACGCGTCGCGGCAGCCGCCATAGCAGGTATAGCGCGATCAGGCCGATGGCCGGGACAGCGATTTGCCGGGACAGGCTGCCGCCGAACTGCTCCGCGTTGTCGGCAACGGCGATGTCGACGGCCGCGCCGGGCTTGTGTGACGGCACGCTGTACGGCACGGAAAACCAGAACAGCACGGCGAGCAGAACGCCCAGCAGAATCTTGGTG
The DNA here is from genome assembly GCA_964658865.1 of uncultured Granulicella sp. GTDB lineage: Bacteria > Acidobacteriota > Terriglobia > Terriglobales > Acidobacteriaceae > Terriglobus. Next base: position 3,380 of record CBAAAH010000237.1, on the reverse strand, counting down.
CGCCAAAGCCGGCGCGCGGCCTTGCCGACCGCATCGGCGTGTAGGGACGCCTGTGCTTCGCGCATGCGATGCTGTGCGCGCGGCCTTGCCCGCAGGACGGGCGTACTCATGCGGCCGCCATTTCTTTGCGGTAGTAAAACTGCCGCAACAGCAGCACCGCGACGCTGCCCAGCAGCATGGCTGCCGCTGCGCCGGGAATGGCCAACGTGCGCACCAGCCACAGCGCCGTTGCCGCCTGGGTCAGCAGGCCGGCGACGTTGGCGTAAAATGTGGGACCGGCGCGATCGATCGCCGACAGCGCATAGCTCTGCGCCAGCGTGGACGCAAATGCGACGAAGTTCAACGCCAGCACCAGCAGGATCAGGCGCGCGTTGCCGGGCACATTTTTGAAGATGAGGTGCGCGACCCACGGGCCGAGCCAGACGATGCCTACGGCGCACACCGCCGAACCCAGAAACAGCGTGCGGTCGAGCCGACGCACCACGGCGCGCAGCCGCGGCTTGCCGCCCTGAGCCATCGCGCGCGACAGCAGCGGCGCAAAAATGTTCTGCAGGCTGGCGAGCGCGACGCGGGGAATGTTGACCATGGCCTCGCACACAGAGTACGCGCCCACGCTTGCACCGCCCAGCGTCGCGCTCAGCAGCCAGGGATTCGCCTGCGCACTGGCCAGAAACACCATGTTGCTGCCCAGAAACCAGCGGCCCAGGCGCAGGTTCAGGCGCGTGTCGCTCACGATCTCCCGCAGCCGCAGCGAGAGTGTTGCGGCCTCGCGCGCGATCCACCACAGGCCGAGCGCCGCCGCGCCGGCGGAGAGTGCGAGCAGCGTGTGCGGCACGTCGAGACGGCCGGTGCGATACATCCACTCCACCGCGCCGAGCTGCAGCGCGACGGTCGCGACCTCTGTCCAGAAGGCCTCGCGCATGCGCATGTCGGCGAAATACATGCGCCGGTTGAACTCGCGAAACAGCAGCGCGACCGAGGGGAACATGAGGGGGTGGAACGTGCCGTAATACACGCCGCGCGCGGGCGTTGCGGCCCACCACGACGCCGCCGCAAGCACGCAGATGCCGAGCACACACGCAACAACTTGCTGCGCCAGAACACTGCCGCGATAGGTGCGCTGCCGTGCCGCCGGCGTGCCCGCCAGGTTGAAGGTAAACGGTGCCCACGAGAGCGTGTTGCAGCTCTGCACCAGCAGATCCAGCGTGCGCTGCGTCAGGATGTACATGCCGAACTCGCGCGCCGGTGCATGGCGGCTGAGCAGCGCGGCCACCACCATGTTGCCGAAGCTGTACACCACCTGGTCGGCAAGCGCGTAACTCAGCCGGCCGGAAACCGCGGCAAGCAGGCCGGAGACGCGCGCGCGCAAGCCACGGTCGCGCGGTCCATGGTGAGGCTCGGCCAAGGGTGCCGTCACAGGATCGCCCGCCAGCACACGCAAGGGCAGCTCGGCCGGCTCTTCCGCCTGCACGGCAAGGTCCTGTGAGTGCCGGTTCAACCGATGGTCTCCCGCATCGCATGCCGGCCGGGGTTTCTGTCCGGGCACTGCGGCGGCGCGGAGATCGACAGTTTCCCGGCAAGCTGCCGGTACAACATGTTGATGCGATCGCCGTTCGCGGCCCACAGAAACCTGCGCGCCTGCGCGGTTGTGCCCTCACTCAGGCGCAGCAGAAGTGCAGGGTCTGCGGCGAGCGTTTGAATGGCGTTGGCCCAATCCGCGATGGCACGGGCCGGCGTCGTGACCGGCAGCAGGATGCCGCTCTGCGGGCTGACCATGTCGGCCGCGCCCTGGTGGTGGAAGGCGATGACGGGAACGCCCGCGGCCAACGCCTCCAGAACGACGTTGCCGCTGGTATCGCGCAAGCTGGTGAAGCAGAAGACGTCGGCGTTGTGCATGGCGGCAACCGCCCGCGGCAGCGGCAACCAGCCGTGGAAGCGCACAGACTGCCGCAGACCGAGCCGGTCGGCCTCTGCCTGCCAGGCGTCGGTCTCCGGCCCATTGCCCAGCACGTCGAGCGTAAACGCGACCTCGTGCCGCAGCGTGGCAAGCGCACGCAACAGCACGGGCAGCGCTTTGCGGGGATGAAGCTGACCGCTCCAAAGCAGCCGCAGCGGTGGAGCGACTTCGCCGCGCCGCGCCGCTGCAACACGCTCCAGAAAGCGTGTGCGATCCGGCTCGGGAAAGTCGGGCAATGCCGTCTCCAGCAACTGCTCCACCGGCCGGCCAAACGCCCGGGCCGCGTCGCGCGCGTTGGTGGAGTTTGCCCCCAGCAGCACCGTCGCCCTCGCGGCGGCTGCGCGCACATGCGGGCTGCCGCGCAGCAGCATGCGGTTGGCAACGCTGCGCGCGACTTCATACAGCGCGTGGCGCAGTGGCAGCAACGGCAACATGCGCGACGGGTAATTCTGCGTGCCGCCGAACGGCCCCCATACAAACGGAATGCCCAGCTTCCACGCGAATCCCGGTTCGCGCACGGTGCACACCGTGGCCTGGTGGGCCACATCGAAGCCGTGCACCGCATGCAGGCGCTGCGCCAGGCGGAACGCGCAACGCTGCCAGTGGCGGTAGGCGGTGTAGTTGTAATCGAAGTGGCCGTGCGACTGCAGCAATCGTGTCCAGCGCCGATGCAGCGTGGGCGTGTGCACGTGAACGTTCACCGGCAGCAGGCCCTCGGTCCGCGCGCGTTCCAGGTCTGCGGCGTTTGCCGCGCTGGTCACGACGTGCGTCTCCGCGACGCGGGCGGCCTGCAGCAGCCGCCCCCAGCCGACGCCCCACTCGGAGCCGTAGTAGGGGCTGCACTCATAGGCGATGAGGAGCACCTTCATGGCATCTCCGCGCAGGGTTTGCGCCGGTTGCGGGGCATCGGTTTCGGCGACCTCGGTGCGGTGCCCATATCTGCGGTTAATGTCTGCGGTTAAAAAACGCCGTTGTTGCCCAAAGGATTGAAGTACACCCCAAGATTGACCAGCTTCATGTACCGCTCGACGGTCGACAGGGCATCGTGGCGTACCAGTACCATATCGTCCGGCTGCAGCAGCAAATCATGCGCCGCACGGTCATCCGTGCGTAAATGGCGCAAATTCAGAATGTGCGTCTCCGCCGTTTCCGCATTGACCTTACGAAAAACGTAGATGTGCCCCATGGCGCTGTCCTGTTTGGGACCGCCCGCCAGCAGGATTGCCTGCAGCGCGGTGGTGGGCCGGCGCAGCTCGATGCGGCCAGGGTACACGACCTCTCCCGCGACGACGATCTGCGGGTGCTCGAAGTCCCGCAGCGATACCGTCACCTCCGGGTTGACGAGCTGGGCGCGCGACACATCCAGAATGCGTGCCTGCAGTTCCAACACCGACAGGCCGGCCGCCTGTACCTGGCCCAGGTT
>CBAAAH010000236.1:0-4942 GCA_964658865.1 uncultured Granulicella sp. | reverse complement strand
CGCGGGCGCTCTTTTATTGCATTTGCAGTTATCGCGTTTCGACAGATTGCAGGTGAAAGATCAGCGTTCCCCAGAAGAGCTTGGCGCGGATCTGTACGGGCAGGTGTCGCGCGTCGTCGGTGTACCAGATCGTGATGGTGCCGCGATTCTTGACCACGCCGGCATCGGCGGTGGGCTGCACGCGAATCGTCTGGAAGGTGCCGGCGGGCGTCTTGATTTCTTCGTGACCTTCGACCTTGACCGTGACGGCGACGGTGCGCATCGCATCCGCCAGCGGCAGGTGGATATCCTGGCCGATCTGCAACGGCAGTGAGCCGATGTAAAAGATGCCGGAGAGGGAATCGATGACGCAGGCGGGAATCTGGCCGTCCTGCTTTTTGCCGGTATTTCTCATCAGGTTGCGCTCGTTCAGCGACTGGTTGCCGAGCGCGTTTTGCGCACCCGCGCGGGGCGAAGGCGCTGCCAGTCCCGGCGTAAACACCAGGTCCGACTGAATTTTGCGCCGGCCTTCCTGCGTCTGCTTGCTGAATCCGCCGGAGCAGCCCGTGGTGGCGCTGAAGCTGGACTGGAAGCGGTCGACCACCTGGTAGATCATATTGGTCGCGCCCACGGTATCGGCGCTGGCCTGCACGCGAATGGTGCCGCCCTGGTTCTCGAGCTGAAACACGGCACGGCCGGCCGTGAAGACGCGCCAGTCCACGGCAAAGGTGAGCGACTGGTGCGCGGGGAAGACGTAGCCGCCGGCCGGTGCGGCCATCAGCGGCGCCTGCGCGGGCGGCACACCTTCTTTTTGGCCGTGGGCAGTGGTGGCGATGCACGCAAGGGCGGTAATAAATGCGCGGGATCGGAATTGCGACGTGCCGCGTGGGGCTCTGAACATCCGGATCAAAATAACAGAAAGCCCCTTTTCAACGGGATGTGCAGCGCACGATTCAGGCTACCGCGATGCGGCTCAGGCCGGAAGCATGCCACGCTGACGCAGCCAAAGCAGCAGCAGAAGCGCCGCGTAAATCGCTACGGCACCCATGGAAGAATTGTACTCGCGGTGGTGCCGGTACAGCGCGGCTGAAAAACTGCCGCCGTCGTCACCGCCATGCGCGCGCCGGCTGGAGCGGAAGCTGGGGAACAGCCGCGGTACCTGGTGCATGTAGTCGCCGAAATCGGAGAAGTGTGTCCCAAGAAATCCCTCTTCCGAGCGAATGACTGGCAGATAGATCGCGAAGAACAGCGCGACGAAGAAGGCAACCAGAATCCAATTGCGCGAGGCCGAGACAAAACCCAGAGCTGCGCAAAAGCTGCCCAGGTACAGCGGATTGCGCGTGCGGCCGTATGGCCCGGTGGTGGTCAGTTCGCTGTTTTTTTTGACATACCCGGCCGCATACCCGCGCAGCGCCAGCCCCGGCACCACCAGCACCAGAGACCGCGCCAGCGATGCGACGGACGGCCGTGCAAACACCAGAAATGCCGCCGCAAAGGCAAATCCAAGGGGAACACGCGACCGCCGCAGCAGGAATTCGGCCCTGCCCATCTTCTGCTCGTTCAAGCCGTCTCCGCGCGTCGTGGTGTTGGTGCAAACAGATTCGATTTTCTCATCGCAACGGGGGAAGCAGCGAGGTTGCGGCCCGCAGCACCGTATCGACGGGAATACGTGCGAGGCCGGGTTCGGTGGAGGCGTGGCGACGGTGATCGGTCGTGCTGCCCGGGTCCCGCAGCACGATGCTCTTTGCCGGGTTGCGGTCCATCGGGTAGGGGCCGTTGCGCGCCGGGTCGGTCGGGCCGAAGAGACCCACGACCGGAACGCCCAGCGCCGCCCCGAGGTGCAGCGGTCCCGTATCGCCCGCGACGACCAGAGACGTGCGCCGCAGCAGTGCGACAAGCTGGGGTATCGTTGCGGCCACGACGAACAACCGGCTTCGGCCGGCTTCGGGCAGCAGCGCGCCCGCGACCTGCAGTACCTGTGCCGCAACGCCATCCGGCAGCGGCGGCGTTGCGTTCAGCACCACGCTATATCCACGGTCGGCGAGTGCGGCGGCGAGCGCGGCAAAGCGGTCGGCGGGCCATTGCTTCGCACCCCATCCGGCGGTCGGCGCAAGCAATACCAGCGGTGAATCGTTTGCCGGAAGTACCGGCGCTGCAACGCTGTCGCAGAAGTTTTCGGCCCACCGTTCCGCTTCTTCTTCTTGAGGCAACAGCGAACCCCGGCAGGGTTGTGTGTCAGGCGGCGGTTCTACCTGTGAGAGCAGGTGCAGCGCGGCGCGGGCAATCTCCAGCCCTTGATCGATCACGTGCAGGGTCGTGGCGGCGACATGCCGGGAATAAAACCAGCGCGCCGGTGCCTCCCGCGGCGCGGCCGGACCGACCACGATGCGCGCGCCGCTCATGCGCGCGATGACGGCCGACCGCAGCGATCCCTGCAGATCGATCGCCACGTCGTACCTGCAGGCGCGCAGTTCGCTGCGAAGCGCAAGGATGCTTCGCAGCGTGGCCCACGACAGCGGACGTTTCGACCACTGCCGCGTCGGCACCGCGTGTATGCCGTCGACCAGCGGCATGGCGGCGCTGCCCGCTGCTGCCTCCGGCCCCGCCTGCAGCAGCGACGCCCAGCGCGGCTCCACCGCCCAGCGCAGCAAGGCGGCGGGCAGGTTGGCGCGCAGCAGGGCGGCTGCCGGCAACGCGTGCAGCACGTCGCCCATGGCACCCACGCGCACGATCAGGATGCGCGGCGCGGCACCGCTGGTGGAAGAAGTCATTCGAGCCATTGTCGCAAACGTCGTGCCAGGAGCCGCCGGATTGATCGCGGCGGCGCAAGCTGCTTTGCCTAACGGCAGATTGCTGGATGCAAGGCACGCCGCAGATCGCGCAAGACCTCGTCAGGGTTCTGGAAGTCGATGACCGCGTCCGCCACGGCGACCGGCCCCACCCGCTGCAGCACTTCCAGCATCGCCGCCGACAGCTTTACCGCGTCCTTGGTCGTGGTCAGGAAGCCATCGGCGTTGCGGCGCTGGGCAAGGCGGCCCAATGCATCGACCTCGGCAAATGTTAGGAAGTGGTGATCGCGAAAGCGGCGCACACCTGCCGCGTGCACGCCCTGTTCGCTCACGGCGTATTCAAAGTCCCCCGGTCGCGCAATGCCGCTGAAAACGATGGGTCGCGATGGCACGATTGCGGGCAGAACGGTTCGGCGCGTCACGATCCAGATCGGCTTGCCCGGGCCCAGCAGACGGCGTGCCAGCGGCTCCAGTTCCGCTGCTTCCTGCGCGCGCAGGACCAGAACATCGGCGCGCGCAAGGTGTTCCAGCGGCTCGCGCAGATTGCCGGCGGGCAGCAGCGTGTCGCGGGCATCCTCCAGCGTCAGCAGGGCGATGTCCAGGGTGCGTGCGAGCGCGCGATGGCTGAAGCCGTCGTCCAGCAGGTGTATCTGAAGCGAATCGTGTGCAGTTTCGGCCTCGGCAAGCCGGCCCGCGGCATGGCGGCTGCTGCCCACGTACACCGGCATGCCCAGCGCGCGCGCCAGCATCAGGGGTTCGTCGCCAAACTGCCGGGCGTCGCCCGCCGGGTCCACGCGCAGCACACCGCGGGTCTGCCGGCCGTAGCCGCGCGATAGTACATCGGGGTGGTAGCCTTCGCGTTGCAACAGACGTGCCAGCGCAAGCAGAAACGGCGTTTTGCCCGCGCCACCCGCAGAAACGCTGCCGACGCTCACTACTGGCTGTTGCAGCGCAGTCACGCCCCCGCCGCGATCGTACCGGCGATGTCGCAGCGCAACCGCGGCGCGATACAGCGGGACGAACGGCAGCAGCAGAGGCCGGCGAACACTCATCGCGTGTGCCCCAACAGAGGCAGAAGCGCCGCGACGGTGCGTTCGGTCGCGCCCGCGTGCTGCTGGAAAAAGCTCTCGGTCGCTTGTGCGGAAGAGCGTGGCGCGCACAGCGCATCGGCGAGCGCGGCGCAAAGGTCCTGCCTTGAAACGGTGCGGAGCGCCCCGCTTGCCTGCAGGGCCGTGGCGATGTCGCGAAAGTTTTCCATCGAAGGTCCGGTCAGCACCGGCACGCCGCAGCGCGCGGGCTCCAGCGGATTGTGGCCGCCGTTCGGCACCAGGCTGCCACCCACAAAGGCGACCGTCGCCAGTGCGTACAGCCCTGCAAGCTCGCCCACGGTATCTACCAGCAGCACGCTTGCGGTGGAAAGCCGTTGCGGGTCGAGCCGCCACGCGCTCAGCCGCACCGAGTCCAGGCCGGCGGTGGCGACCAGCGACTCCACTTCCGCAATGCGCGGAGGATGGCGCGGCGCAAGCACCAGCAGGTGCGGCGGCGTGCGGCAGGCGAGCAGCAGTTCCTCTTCTCCGAGATGGGTGCTGCCCGCGACGAGTACCGGTGTGTCTGCGGGTAGATGCCGCCGCAGCAGGCGTACCTGCGGCGTTTCCGTCGCGGGTGGAAGGTCGTACTTCAAGTTGCCCACCGCGCGGGTGCGGCCGGCGGGTGCGCCGATCTGCAGCCAGCGGTCGCGGTCCTGCGTGCTTTGCGCCAGCAGCAGTTTTGTCTTGGCCAGCAGCGGTGCCCACAGCCGGCGCAGGCGCAGGTAGCGCGGCAGCGAGCGGTCGCTCACCCGGGCGTTCACCACCGCGACGGGAACGCCGGCGCGCTCGCACTCCACCAGCATGCGCGGCCACAGTTCACTTTCCATCAGCACCAGCAGCGACGGACGCAGCGCACGCAGCCAGGGGCGCACGGCAAAGGCGAAGTCCAACGGATAAAAGAACACGCGGTCGGCACCCAGGCGCTCCCGCGCGATGGCCTGGCCGGTCGGCGTGGTGGTCGAAAGCACGATCAGCGCATGTGGCAGGGCAGACTGCAGGGCCGTGATCAGGGGAATGGCGGCCATGGTTTCACCGACGGAAACGGCGTGCACCCAGAGGATTTCGCGATCCTTTGCCGCGGCGGCA
>CBAAAH010000235.1:0-4949 GCA_964658865.1 uncultured Granulicella sp. | reverse complement strand
GCTGCACTCGTTAAGGGCCTTGTTTCACGTAGTAGGTACGACTAAGCGCGTGCGGCGCGGCGGCGGCGAACCAGCGTTGTCGCTGCACCAACCAGACCAGTGCCGAGCAGGACAAGGCTCGAAGGCTCAGGTGTCACGGAAACAGGTGGCGAAGACAGCGTTGCGCTGGAGGAGAAGGCGGAACCACCGGTGCTGTTGAACGTGATGGTCAGGCTTGCCGCGGATGCGGTGAGATTCAGGAAACTGTCATACACGCTACCCAGCAGATAAAGCGATCCACTGGTGAGGCTTGAGTTCATGACAAACGAATTCGTAAAGACGCTGGCAACGTCGAACACGAAATTTCCGCCTTTTCCATCGGAAAATGAGAAAAAGCCGGGATCGTTCTCGGTGATGGTGGTTCCACGGTTCTCGCTAAACATGAGCGTACCGTTCATGCTACCCAGGCCGCCACTGGAGCCGGCAAACGCGTTCGTGGCGCTTACCTGGAAGGTTCCACCGTTAGCGATGCTGTAGCTTCCGGGATTTGTGCTCGTGGTGACAGTCGGATTGAATAGGTGAGCGGAAGAAACGGTACCGGCACCGACGGCGTCGGCACGGGCAATGGTCGATGTCGTCAGCGCGATGGCAGCTGCTGCGATAAACATAATTCGCTTGGTCATTGGTCTCTCTCTTTGGGAAGAAGTAAAGCTGCCATTGGCTTGTACACTCAGCCAAAGCGTTCAATGTTGCTTGTCGCTAGATTGCAGCTGTTGTCGCAAAACGTTACACAAGGTACTGCAATGGATCCATAGTGTAGCTGCCCTATAGAATCTCAAAAACTTTATAACTGAAACCTTTAGGTCAGTCGCACTCCCTAAAGGTATCAGTTCGGAAACAAATTTTCCCGGTGGTGAGTATTTTTTTCCTAATGAATTTACAAATTGCGCCGATATGAAACTTTTTCATACGATCAAAGCATTTTCTTCCGTACGTTACCTAAATCTAAATTACGGAAGTGCAAAGCCCGTCACTCAATCAGTCGTTGATAGACCTCGACTGTGCGCCGCATCATGATGTCGTTAGAAAACCGGGATTCGACGCGATGACGGCCTGCCGCTCCCATGCGCATGCGAAGCGCAGCATCCGCAAGCAGTCGGCATATTGCCTGGGCGAGTAGCAACGGCCGCTCTGAAGGGACAATCAGGCCTGTTTCCCCATCTTCTACGGCCTCACCATTTCCGCCTACGTCGGTTGCGACCACCGGCAAACCCTGCGCCATGGCCTCCACGATCGCATTGGAAAAGCCTTCACTTCGTGATGGCAGGGCAAACACTGCTGCCTGTTGGAGCAGGCTTGTAACGTCTGCTACTTCTCCCAGAAACTGAAATCGGTCGCCAAGCTGGAGTTCATCGACCCTTTGCCGCAGGCCTGCCGTGTAGGCCCTGTCCAGATCTTTGCCGGCAATCTGGAACACCGCTTCCGGAAAAGTCTCTATCACCAGCACGGCTGCTTCGAGCAGCACATCAAACCCTTTCACCGGGCGAAGATTCCCCACCGCCAAAACCACCAAAGGGCCGGGGAGGGATCGTTGTGTTTCCCCAGACTCAGGCCGTGCCGGATCGATGCCATTGTAGACGGTGTATACCCGAAGTGGGTCGACGCCGTCCACCTCGATCACATGTTGGCGCACCTGTTCGGAGACGGCCAGCACGGCATGCGGCAAGCGGCGAAGCAGCCGGTATGCCAAACGATGTTTGGGTTCGCGCAGGATACCCATGTCCCTGCGGCTCCAGACGAGCTTGATGCCCGGCACGGTTCTGGCGACAGCACCGACCCACAGGTCTGAACTTTCGAAGAAGGTCTGTACCAGCCGCACATTTTGTTCGCGAAGAAAGTTTCGCAGATTTGTGGCGGCGCGCATCGCCCGCGCATCCCAGGTACGACCAAGCGGCAATAGGTAAACGGGGCAGGGCACATCATGCAGGAAGGTGCTTACCGGGTCAAGGGCAAGGGTAAGCACGGACACGCGATAACCCCATTGGGGAAGCAGCGACGCGAGCCGGCGAACGATCCGCTCACCGCCGCCAAGCGTGGCCGAAACCTCGTCCAGCACCAGCAGAATATGCGGCCCAGTTGCCGCCACGCGTAGCGGTGGCTCGACCACCAGGCAAATGGCAGGATCGATGCGTTCCACATGGGCGTCGTGAACGCTCATGAAGGCTGCGCGATTTGAGGCAAAGCCTCAAAAGGAAAGGCAGAGGCTGCTGGCTGCGTTTGAGGCACAGCATCCCCGCAAAGCGTATATGCACGCAGAACGGCCCCTTGAAGCACCCAGAGAATCCCGTTGATCTCTACATAGGTCCACCGGTCGCCGAAAAAATTAGCCACCATGCAGGACACCGTCGCCAGCAGAAAACCAAGCCCCAACCCTTTGTACAGGGGGTCGTCGGCACGGCGGAACAAGCGAAATCCCGATCGGAGCATCTGGCCGATCAGCACCATGGCGAAGATGCCGCCGATGATGCCTGTCTCCACGAGTACCTTGACGTACCAGTTATGTGTATCCTTCAGGCTCGCGGTGTGCTCGCCGAACTGAAAGGTGGCGTAACCGCGACCGAGGATGGGGCTGCTTAGGAACATGTCTTCCGACTGTTTCCAGAGGTCCACGCGTTCTTCGGCCGAAGCTTCCAGGTGACCATCCTGACTTTTCGTCATGCTGATGCGCTGCTGTACCGCTGTCGGCACGACGGATTGCCAAAGGAGCAGGAATACGCCGAGAACAAGGATAAGTTTGCGATTTTTCAGCACGGCCAGCACCGCAATGCTGACCAACAGCGCCAGGTAAGCACCTCGTGAAAAGGTATAGAGCGTGGTGATACTGGTGAGGAACACCAACCCATACCCCAGCAGCTTGAGGCTGATTCGGGGTAGCAGCGTAGACAGGCCGAAAAAGAAGGCCCCGAACTGGGCCAGGAACGCTCCAAGTTGGTTCGACCCGAAGACCAGAGGGCCGGCCGTTCGCGTGGATTCGTCGAAATCGACCCAGCTATGAGAGAGGCTTTCGGCGAGCGCACTTTTGTCGACCAGTAGTAACGAGAGTGCGCTCACGAAGATGACCCTGCGGATTTGCTGCCGGTCTTCCAACGACAGGCCGGCAGCCACCAGCAGCAGCGGCAGCACCATGTAATCTTTCCACGTGACGAAGTTGATGTCGGACAGCCAGAGAGGCGCCGGCGCATCGCTGATTGCGACACCCACCCACATGGACAGGTAAAGGTAGAGTGCAAACAGCAGCCAGGTCATGTAAATGCCCGACGGTGGAAGGCGCTTACGCTTGATGAGCGCACCCGCGATCACGGCGAGGACCAGTAATGTGAGCAGGTTGGTGCCAAGTGGGTAATCCGCCAGCCGGTCACGCATGCTGCGGTACGGCAAAAAAGGAAGCACGTAATACAGCCCCAGTACGGGCCGGCCGGAGAGCGCTACCAGGCACATGACCCAGAAGCCGATGTACCCCACAAGCGGAATGAAATGACCGATGCCTGTGCCCAAAATCTCTACTCTCCACGGCGATGCGGAACGGTTGCGGCTACTTCCAGTTGCCGCTCTTGCCACGAATCGCGTTCACCATCGCAACCAGCGCGGCTGCGTTGAGCAGTGCAAAGGTGTACGGGATACGGACAGGAATCGATCGTCTGCTGGAGTGCCAGAACGCCCCGACGGCCGCCAGAGCGTAGAATAACACCTGCAAAACGAAGAAGCACCGCAGCATGGCAGAGTGCGAGAAGGCACTGCTGCCCAGCATGACGAGCAGAAACAAGGGCACAAGCAGACGCAACACTTTATGGCTGACGAAGCGGAACCACGCCGGATTCGCCCATGTCAGCAGCCAGGGTGCGAGCCGCAGCATTTGGTAGTTGCCGGACAGCGTTCGTACTTTTCTAGCGAACTCCTTTCCAGGTATGGTGAACAGGCTGTCATGTGCTGCGGCAGCCGGTTGAAAAACCACGCGATACCCCTGCCGCAGCACGTTCATTGGAACCATCACGTCGTCAAGCACAAGGCCGATGGGCAGCGGACAGTAAAGAGAGCGCCGCAACGTGTAGATTGCGCCGGTAACGCCGATGGTGGAGCCTGTTTGCGATTCCAGCCGACGCACTGCCTTTTCCAGTTTCCAATACAGGCCAAGCCCGTCCCCACTGGCCGCGAGGTGCAGCTCCCCGCTCACCGCACCGACGCTGCTGTCGGCGAAAGGTGCCACCAGGGTACGAAGCGATGCTGGGTCCAGTGCCTGGCGCACATCGCAAAAAAAAAGGATCTCGCCGCTTGCGGTCGCGACCGCGTGATTCAGCGCGTTGCTCTTGCCCATGGCATGCGGCAGCAGGAGAGCCCGTACCGGTGTGGTCTGCTGCTGTAGCAGATCGTTGGTGCCGTCTGTTGAACCGTCTGACACGACAAGGATTTCCATAAGGTGTGCCGGGTACTCCAGCCTGCGCAAATTCTGGAGCTTGGCGGCAAGCAGATCCCGCTCATTGCGCACTGCCATCACGACGGAAACAGTCGGGGTGATGGGGGCTGCTGACAATGGGCAGTGCTTACGGACGGCAAGGAGCCGAAGCCAGGCCGGGTAGCCGAAGTAGCTATAAATTGCTAGTCCAAAGCTGCAAAAAAAGAATAAGTGCATGGTATTCGTTCGACCGCCCCTGCTGGCGACCATGTGTCCCTTTGAGTGGGAGCATGTTCGACTTTTGCCTAAGCATAGACGAACGCGTGCTCCGGAATGGGAATACAAGATCGGGGATCCTTCATCGGAACGAGCCTCCTTCGGCTTGGTCGACAAAACAGAATACGATCATCGAAAAGCAAACGCCTTTCTGCCACGTCGCCTTGCCATCAAACCATAGGGTTAGCTGATGGCGGTGGCTCGGCGGTTCAATCCACGCTCCCCTGTGCGGGGAGCGACATCG
>CBAAAH010000234.1:0-4966 GCA_964658865.1 uncultured Granulicella sp. | reverse complement strand
CCCGCGCCACGCATCGTCAGCGGAAATCCGCCGCCGTGCATCGCATACTCCGCCTGCGTCAGCCCGTGCCGTGCCTCCAGCGACAGGCCCGACTGCTCCAACTCCAACCCCATCGCGTAGCTTGACTTCCCAAACCGCAGCACGGTATTCCGCTTGCGCCGAATCCAGTCCGCCTGCCCGCCCGCGGCGTTTTCGCCCGTCACGCTCTGGAACATCGACCGGCCCGCAAGCTGGATCTCGAACGTCATGCCCGCACCCCGCGCCACCGCGTCCGTGCGCATGGCCACGCCGATGTCCCACACCATCTCCGTGGTCAACGTCGCAAACCGCAGCAGCCGCTCCTGCTCTGCAATCACTTTCAGATCATCTTCAATGCTCATCCCGCTCCCTTCCAACACATGGGTTTACCGATGCAGCCGCACCGGCTCCAGCGTATCCGTTCTTCAAGCGTGACGTGAAGCAAGGTGCCTCGAACGCGTGCATCCACAAATCCGCTCTTCTCCGGCCCGCACGCGTGCTACTGTCTCCCCGTGGACCACACTTCCTTTCGCCGTCTCGTTCTGCAAGGTCTCGCCGCCGTTGCCCTGCTCGCCGCACCTGTTGCCGCGCAAACCAACGCACCCACCGTGCCGCTCATCGCTCCGCTGCCCGACATCGACCCAGCGATCGCGCACATGCTGGCCACCACGCCCGCGTACGACAATCACGCGCACACCGTTCTGCCGCCGCCGGCCAATACCACCGACCGCGACTTCGACGCCCTGCCCGTCGACAGCATGGAGCCGCAGACCGATCCTGTAGGGCTGCGCGAAGACAGCCCGCAACTCCCCGCCGCATGGCAGGCACTGTGGGGCGTGACGCTTGCCGCGCCGCTCACGCCCGCGGCTCTGGCCCAGCTTGAAGCCGCGCGCACGCGCACCCGGCAACGGCACTCCGGCGACTACGACGACTGGGTCATCGCGCAGGCCGGTATCGCCACCCAGGTCGCCAACCGCGTCACCATGGGGCCTGGCCTGGACCCGCCACACTTCCGCTGGGTGCCCTACGCCGACGCGCTGCTGTTCCCTCTATCCAACGCCGGCCTGGCCGCACGCAATCCGGATCGCGCTGCCTTCTTCGCGCTTGAAGACAAGCTGCGCGCCCGGTATGTGCAGCAAAGTCACCTTGCCGCGATGCCGCCGACGCTCGATGCCTATCTCCGCCAGGTTGTGCTTCCCCTGCTGCAACGGCAACGCGCGGAAGGGGCCATCGCCGAAAAATTCGAAATCGCCTACCTTCGCCCGTTCGGGTTCGCCGACGTCTCCCACGACGAGGCTGCGCGGATCTACGCCGCGCAGTTCGGCAAAACCATGCCCGACGAGGCTGCCTACACCCGCCTGCAGGACTTTCTCTTCCGCACCATTGCCGCAGAATCCGGACGGCTCGGCATGGCCGTCCACCTGCACACCTGCGCCGGTGCCGGCAGTTACTTCGACATCGCCGGTGCCGATCCGCTGCGCCTGGAGCCGCTGTTCAACGACCCGCGCCTGCGTCTCACGAACTTCGTCCTGCTGCACGGCGGCTTTCCGCAGACACAGGCCGCAACCGCCCTGCTGCAAAAGCCAAATGTCTATCTCGACCTCTCGCAGGAATCCATCGTCTACCCGCCGCGCACGCTCGCCGCGACGGTGCGCGAGCGGCTCGAACTCTTCCCCGGCAAGGTGCTGTTCGGCACCGACGGCTACCCGTATACGCCGTCGCTCGGCTGGGAAGAGTCCACCTGGATCGCCGCCCGCAACATCCGCACTGCCCTCGGCATCGCACTCAGCGGTATGCTGCGCGACGGCGAAATCAACCTGCCCCGCGCGGAAAAGCTCGCCCGCATGGTGCTCCACGACAACGCCGCAAACCTCTACGACAAGCCAGGTTGGGAAATTACGATGATCCCGGGCCGCAGCACCCTCTCTTGGTGCCAAGCTGTGCCAAGCTAGACCCATGTCCCTCAGCCTGCAGGACCGGTTCGGCTCCATCGACATCTACGTCTTCGACCAGTTGCTGCGCGGTAACATCGAGCCTGGCATGCGCTTGCTCGACGCCGGCTGCGGCTACGGGCGCAACCTCGTCTATATGCTGCGCGAAGGCTTCGACACCAGCGCTGTCGATGCGGATCCGGAAGCCATCGCGCACGTGCAGAGCCTGTCGCGGTCGCTAGAAACCGGCCTGCCGTCCAGCAACTTCAGGCTGGCCCTGCTTGACAGCATTCCATTCCCCGACGCGGCGTTCGACGTCGTCCTCTGCAATTCCGTCCTGCATTTTGCGGAGAACGAAGCCCACTTCGACCGCATGTTGGCAGACCTGTGGCGCGTGCTGCGGCCCGGTGGCCTGTTCTTCTGTCGGGTGGGCTCGCGCATCGGTATGCAGTTTCCCGCGCTCGGCGACGGACTGTTCCGCATCGGTGACGGCTCCGCGTGGTTCCTCGTCGACGAGCACCTGCTGCTCGACCGCACCGCCGCGCTTGACGCCGTGCTGGTCGACCCACTCAAAACCACCGTCGTGCAGGACTTCCGCTGCATGACCACCTGGGTGCTGCGCAAACGCTACCTGCGCGGCTAGGATGGATCGACGCGCCGAAACACGCGCTCTAAAGGAATCATGTTTCGTTCGGCGCTTTCTTTCCGCTCCTCGTCTCTTTTCTCCGCCACCTGTCTGCGCACCGTGGCGATGGTGCTGCTGGGCGCTTTCACCACCGCCGTGCTGCCGGCGGAAGACGGCTCCGCCGCCTGGCTGCGCTATGCCCCGCCGCCCGACCCGCCGCGTTATCACGACATGCCGCACGCCGTCGTTCGCCTCGGCAGCCAGCCTGAGGCGATGTCCGCCGCCGAGGAGCTCGACCGCGGCTTGGGCCGCATGATCTCCGGCACCGACGTGCTGACGGAACGCTTTCGCCCCGGCATCGATGCCATCGTCCTCGGCACCACCGACGAAATCCACCGCGCCCGCCTGGCGAAGCAGATCCACGGTTTCCATGAAAAATCGCTGCCAATTGAAGGCTTCCGCATCGCGCACATGCGCAACGGCATCCGCCAGTGGTGGGTGCTGCAGGGTGGTTCTCCTCGCGCGGAACTCTACGCCGCCTTCCGCTTCATGGCGCTTATCGCGCAAGACCAGACCTTGCCCGACGAACTCATCGACGCACCCGCCGCGCCCATTCGCTGGGTCGACGAGTGGGACAACCTCGACGGTTCCGTCGAACGCGGCTACGCCGGGCCGTCCATCTTCTTCGACAACGGCCACGTCCGCCCAGACCTGCACCGCGCCGGCGATTATGGGCGCCTGCTCGCCTCGGTCGGCATCAACGGCGTTACGGTCAACAACGTCAACAGCGACCCGCGCACCCTCACGCCACAGATGATCGCGGAGTTCGCGCGCATCGCCGACGCCATGCGTCCGTGGGGCGTCCGCATCTCGCTCTCCATCGACCTGTCCTCGCCCCAGGCGGTTGGCGGCCTAGCCACGTTCGACCCGCTCGACCCCACCGTCCTCGCTTGGTGGCAGGGCAAGGTCGATGAACTCTACCGCGCCATTCCCGACTTCGCCGGCTTTACCGTTAAGGCCGATTCCGAAGGTCGCGCCGGCCCGCACCAGTATGGCCGCACACCGCTCGATGCCGCCAACGCCGTCGCCAAACCGCTGCAAAGCCACGGCGGCCTGGTGCTCTACCGCGGCTTCGTCTACAACAACCGGCTCGACGTCAACAACACAAAAGCCGACCGCGCCCGCGCCGGCTACGATAACTTCCGCGCCTACGACGGCAAATTCCTGCCCAACGTCGTGATCCAGATCAAGCACGGCCCCATCGACTTCCAGGTGCGCGAGCCCGTTTCGCCACTCATCCCCGCGCTGCGCCACACGCCGCAGGCCATGGAACTGCAGATCAGCCAGGAGTACACCGGCCAGCAGCGCCACATGGTCGACCTGCTGCCCATGTGGAAGGGCATCTTCGACACCGATCTGCGCGTGGACAACCGGCAGAGCTTCGCGCGCGACATCGCTATCGGCAAGACCTTCCACCAGTCGCTCGGGGGCTTTGTCGGCGTGGCGAACGTCGGTTTGGACACCAACTGGCTGCACCATCCCATGGCGCTGGTCAACCTGTACGGCTTCGGCCGGCTGGCGTGGAACCCGGCCATGAGCAGCGATGCGATTCTGGACGAGTGGACCCGCATGACCTGGTCGAACGATGCCCGCGTCTACGGCCCCATCAAGGCCATGCAGGCAAAAAGCTGGCAGACCTACGAGCAGTACACCGGCCCGCTCGGCCTCGGCACGCTTACCGACATCATCGGCACGCACTTCGGCCCCGGCCCGCAAAGTGCGGAAAACAATGGCTGGGGCCAGTGGCTGCGCGCCACGTCCACCGGCATCGGCATGGACCGCACCGCTGCCACGGGAACCGGTTACATCGGCCAGTATCCCTCGCAGCTTGCCGCCACCTACGAGTTGCTCGCCACCTGTCCCGACGACCTGCTGCTCTTTATGCACCACGTGCCGTACACGCATGTGCTGCTGGGCAACACCGACCCCGCGAACAAGGGAAAAACCGTTATCCAGCACGTGTATGACGCGCACTACGCGGGTGCCGCCGCGGCCGCGGCCTTTGTCGATCAGTGGGAGCAGGTCAAGGGCCTCGTCGACACCGACCGCTACGATCTCGTCCACAGCTTGCTGGTCTTCCAGGCCGGCCACGCCGAGGTTTGGCGCGACGCCATCGACGACTGGTTCCAGCGCACCAGCGGTATCAAGGACGCGCTCGGCTACGTGGGCAACCATCCCGGCCGCGTTGAGGCCGAAGCGATGCAGGGCATGGGCTTCCGCACGGTCGACGTCGATCCGTGGGAGACCGCCTCCGGCGGCAAGGCCGTCGTCTGCACCGAAGCGGTGTGCAGCCTGCACACTCCCTTCACCGGCGAGCCGAATGCCTACCGTA
>CBAAAH010000233.1:0-4978 GCA_964658865.1 uncultured Granulicella sp. | reverse complement strand
TTCGCTCACCACCGTCACCATGCTCATCGCGTTACCCATGCTGACGCACTTTGCCGGTGGATGGGCAGGCGTTCAGGCGACCCTGCCGGCGACGCACTTCCAGGTCTTCGGCGATCTCAGCGGCATCCAGGCGCTGGAACTTTTTCTGCCCACATGCCTGCTCATGCTCGGCAACCAGAGCATGTACCAGAAGTTTTTCTCCGCAAAAAGCGAGCGTGACGCACGCAATGCCGTCGTCGGCTGGATCATCGGCACGGTCGTTCTTGAAAGCGTCATCGTCGCGCTCGCAGTCGTCGGCTCCGCGCTCTTCCGTTCGGGCGAAGTGCACGACCACCCTCGCGAAATCCTTGCCTACACGGCGCTGCATGGCCTCAGCGGCAGGGGACCCCTGCTGCAACTGCTGGGCGCGCTTATGATGGGGTCGATCTTCGCGAAAATCATTTCCACCGCGAACAACTACCTGTTCTCGCCCGCGACGAACCTGGTGAACGACGTCTTCGTGCGTTACGTGCGGCCCAAGGCGGCGGACAGGGAAGTGTTGCTCGTCAGCCGGCTGATGATCGTGCTGCTGGGCGCGTGGGCGCTGTGGCAAAGTCTGCACACCGAAAGCGTGCTGAAGAAGAGTCTGTACGCCTACACCATTTACTCCGCCGCGCTGACACCGGTGATCCTCGCCGCGTTTTTCTGGAAGCGCGCGACCGCCTCCGCGGCGGTAACGTCCATCGCGCTCGGTACGCTGGTAACAGTTGGCTGGGACGCACCGTTTGTCGCCCGCGTCTTTCCGGCGTGGCTGGCCCAACGCGACGCCATCGTGCCCGCGCTGCTGGTTTCGTTGCTCTCCCTCTTTGTGGTCAGCCTACTCACGCCGCCACCCAGGGCGGCGCAACTCCGGCCGTTCGGCGAGGCATAGCGTTGTAGCGTGCGGTGTTCTGGGTTCGAACATGGCCAGTGCTCGGTCGCGCCGCTGTAGGCACTTTCAGCACCACGGCTGCCGGCATGACGGTGGTCATTTTTATACACCGCCGCAGTCTAACGGAATCGCCGCTGTACCCGCGTGGTTGCGGCCAGGGGGATTCGGGCTACCTTGCCCTGTCGCTTACCAGGCAGCCGCACAGTAAGCTACAGCTTCGCGGTGGCTTTTCCGGAAGAAAGCGAGGAGGAAGCGACAAGGCAGGGTGCCAGGACAACGACGAGGAACGCGGCAGCAATGTACAAATCGTGCATGGGAGACCTCTGTTGGCTCGGTCCGTAGGGGGTACCCAGTGGCCGCGCCTTTCTCTTTGAGCATCCATCCGCCGCTTTGCCGCAGCTATTGCTCCTTACGGTCACCTCTAAACACGTCGGTAGGACAGCTTCTCCCTCGAACGTTTGCCTCGCCTGACACTTTTGAGGGACGTTGCCGGTGACGTGAACGCGTGCAACCGCATCAAACCTTCATTGCCCGCGCTGGAAAGGCCAAAACATGTCTGCGACGAACGGCGTTACCGGCGGCGTGCGGAAGCGGGTCCTCATTGTTGGGGCTGGCTTTGCCGGTCTCAATGCGGCACAGGTGCTGGCAGACGCTGACGTCAATATCACCGTCGTCGACCGTAAAAACCACCACACCTTTCAGCCGCTGCTCTACCAGGTCGCGATGGCCGTCCTTTCGGCCGCTGACATCGCCCAACCCATCCGCGCCATTCTGCGCGCGCCCAACACCCAGGTGCTGATGGATGAGGTGACCGGCTTCGACGTGCAGCGTCGCCGCGCCCAGCTTAAAAGCGGCACGGAGCTGGAGTACGACTACCTCATCCTAGCCACCGGTTCCACCCACTCCTACTTCGGCAGGGACGATTGGGCTCCGCTGGCGCCCGGCCTCAAGACGATCGAGGACGCCGTGGAAATCCGCCGCCGCGTTCTGCTGGCGTTCGAAAAAGCGGAAGGCGAAATGCTAGAAAACGGCAGGCACCCGGCGCTCAATTTCGTCGTGATCGGTGGAGGTCCCACGGGTGTCGAACTTGCCGGTGCCATTTCCGACATCGCAAAACTCTACATCCGCAAGGATTTTAAGCATATCGATCCTGCCAGTGCGCAGGTGCTTATTCTTGAAGGCTCCCCGGCTTTGCTGGGCAGCTATCCGCCGGACCTGCAGAAAAGTGCCCTGCAACAGTTGAAAGATCTGGGTGTGATTGTGCGTACGGGGCAGCGCGTCACCGACGTCAAACCCGGTTACGTCATGGTGGGCGACGAACGCATCGACGCCGTCGTGACCCTCTGGGCGGCAGGCGTGCAGGCCTCACCCCTGGGCAAGATGCTCGGGGGTGAACTCGACCGACGCGGCGCGGTCGTGGTCGACGATCATTTGCATCCCGCAGGTCACCCGGAGATTTTCGTCTGCGGTGATCTGGCCCACGTGGAAAGCGACGGCAAGCCTGTCCCCGGCGTTGCGCAGCCAGCCATGCAGATGGGGACATATGCCGGCAAGTGCATCCGTCTGGAAACCGAAGGTGGCCGCATGAAAAAGCCCTTCCACTACTTCGACAAAGGGGACATGGCCACGATCGGGCGAGCCCAGGCTATCGCCGACGTCAAGTGGCCGTTCAAGGCGCATATGAGCGGGTTTATGGCATGGTGTACCTGGCTCGTGGTTCACATTTTCTTTCTAATAGGTTTTCGCAATCGCTTTTCCGTTTTTCGAAACTGGGCGTTCACTTATCTATTTTTTCAAGATGGTGTCCGGCTGATCACAGGTTCGCAGGACCTACCTGGGTGGGCGAACGAACGTTCCAAGAACCCGGTTGCTTCTCTGACGACTCAGCCCATGGAACCCTAGCTCTCATGCCGTTCTCGTTCCGCGAATTCCCGAGTTACTCCGTTCGATTTGATTGTGTGTCCTATACTGCGCCGCTCTCGTCGTTCTGGACGCCGTTCTCAATAAATGTTGCTCAAATAGACCTGAAGAGCGGATCAGTTCTGACAGGCGCCGGGATGAACCCTATGAAACGTATTTTGCCCTTACTTATTGTTCTGATTACAGTCAATGTCCAAGCTCAGAGCATTCTTGGACGGCGTGCTGCAAAGTACGCTGCTTCACGTGGAAATCTACAGATCGGGCTTACGGGTGCGTACCTTCGGCCGGACTACGGTGGCGGCGTTGGTGGCATGCTAACCCCCTACATCGCCCTCGATTTGAAGAAGAGCCATTTCGGCGGTGAAGTCGATTACAACAGGGCAATCGATATGCACTCTGCCGCCAAACCAAATAGCTTGATGTTTGGTTTGCGTGTGGTCGGGGATGCCGGGCCATTCCGCCTCTACGTCAAGCCGGCGATCGGCTGGGGCCACTTCTCCGGTGTCACAACCACGCCAAGCGGCGGCAGCGAAAACTACTTCGTCTATGAGGTAAGCGGCGGCACGGATATGCGGCTTACCCGCCACATCAACGCTCGCGCCTTCATTACCTATCAGATCTGGCCGAATTTTGATGGAGATACCACGGCCCAGTTCCGTCATGGCGGCGGGCTGAATCCAATTTTCGCCGGCGGCGGCCTGGCCTACCACTTTTGATGACGGGTATGCGTAAAGCAAAGAGACGCGGCCATGGCCGCGTCTCTTTGCTTTCATTTGAGCGAACTTAGGAGTTCACTACCACGCTTGCTGCATCCAGGTTTTTGACACGGACAGGCGTGAGCCATCCAAAGCGGTCTGCAGTCAAACCGTTCACCAGGCCGAAGAACTCTTTGTGGATGCGGCTTGTGATCGGCCCCATGCTCCCATCGCCAACCAGGATGCGATCGACGGAACGTAGGTGAGTGACCTCTGCCGCGGTGCCGGTAAAGAAGGCCTCATCGCAGATGTACAGCAGTTCGCGCGGCAGAGACTGCTCCACCACTTCGATGCCCATTTCTTTCGCAATCTGCACCACGGAAGCACGCGTAATCCCGTTCAGCACGGCATTTGCCAGCGGCGACGTGTACAGCTTGCCCTCACGGACAAGGAACAGGTTTTCGCCTGAACCCTCTGAGAGGTAGCCGTTGCGGTCCAGCGCGATACCTTCGTCGTAGCCGTTCGTCGCAGCCTCCATACGGATCAACTGCGAATTCATGTAATTCGCACCGGCCTTTGCCAGAGACGGCATGGTGTTCGGCGCAAGGCGGTTCCAGCTTGAAACGCACACGTTCGCGCCCTCGTTGCCGTGCAGGAAGTTGCCCCACGGAAAGTTCGCGATGTACACCTCGACCGGGCTCTTCAGCGGATTGACGCCGATCTCTCCATACCCGCGAAACGCAATCGGACGGATATAACAAGGCGAAACATCGTTCGCCTCCACCACGGCTACGACCGCATTGCACAGCTCATCCAGCGTGTAATCGATCGGCATGCGGTAAATCTTTGCCGAATCCAGAAACCGTTGCATGTGCTCCCGGAGGCGGAAAATTCCCGCTCCCATCGGAGCATCGAGAGGCCCCTGCGCGTAGCAGCGAATTCCTTCGAATACTGAAGACCCGTAATGAATCACGTGCGACATCACGTGAATCTGCGCATCCGCCCACGGCACGAGCGTCCCGTTGTGCCAGATCTTGTCCGTCGTCTGAATTGCCATCGCTCCACTCCTCGTTACCACGCAGTATAGCGAGACCCACTGGCTTCATGTGCTTTTTCAGGCCGTTATTCCTCTGCCGATGGAGCGTGCACACCGAGATCTCGAACCTTAGCCGGTGTGTACCTGTTCCTCTATGCTGCCTCTTTCGCTACTCTGCAGTACAGTGGCTAGTCATCCTCTCGATTGTCATTGTTTCGGTTGTTACTGTTTTGTGTTGCACGCTCATCCATTACTTCCGCCAACAGAGCCGATTCTCTTGTCTTTTCTTTACTGTCCGATAAGGTATGAAGCATTTAAGTGCAGTCGCTGCAAATGCCACGGGTTTCACAGAGGTTATGATTTTTTTTTGGTTGAAGATGTGGGTGTGTTGGTATGGAGTTGACGGGGGTTTGGATT
>CBAAAH010000232.1:0-4979 GCA_964658865.1 uncultured Granulicella sp. | reverse complement strand
CTACAGACGAGTAGCCGACGCCTGCGGGCTTCACCGTGCCATGCGGTCCGATGTAGGAATAACCGAGGAACACATCGACGCGCGAGGGATTGGGGCCTGCCGGCGGTGCCGGTGCGGCTGGGGTTTGCGCAACCAGGCTGGCAGCACCAAGGCTGACTGCACTGGCAGCCAGTAGAGACCGGCCTAGTTTGCGAAACTGCTGAGAATACATTTCGAGATTACCTCCACGGAAAACTTGCAAAAAGTGTACGGACTCATATTGAACGGTCCGATGGGATGAAGCGCGATTGAAGTGTATCGCAGACCGCCTTGAAT
Organism: uncultured Granulicella sp.; assembly: GCA_964658865.1. Taxonomy (GTDB): domain Bacteria; phylum Acidobacteriota; class Terriglobia; order Terriglobales; family Acidobacteriaceae; genus Terriglobus. The sequence goes on along the minus strand of CBAAAH010000232.1, from coordinate 4,664 downwards.
CCTGCCATAAAATCTTAAGGATGGACCAAGACCGGACATAGAGCAGAGATGCAGAGTAAGATGACTATTTGCACCACAACCCCACATTATGCAGCTACGATCTGAACTCACTCAGTAACGTGCCGCTTCATATCAGGTTGTATTTTTTATGTGATGTTCAAACTGTCTTTTATGCTGCCCCGCTCCGCCTGAATTTTTTCCTGCAACAGCGTGATCGCATAGAGCAACTGCTCTGGGCGAGGCGGGCAACCGGGCACGTAGATATCCACGGGCACAATCTGATTGACGCCTTGCAGCAACGCGTAGTTGTTAAAAACACCGCCGGACGTGGCACACGCACCCATGCTGATCACCCACTTCGGCTCCGGCATTTGTTCGTACAGGCGGCGAATCACGGGTGCCATCTTCTGCGACACCCGCCCGGCAACCACCATCAGGTCGCTTTGCCGCGGGGACGGTCGAAACACCTCCGCACCAAACCGGGCGATGTCATAGCGCGATCCGCCCATGCTCATCATCTCGATGGCACAGCAGGCCAGCCCAAAGGTCATGGGCCAGACGGAATTCTTGCGCACCCAGTTCACCGCGGCATCCATCGACGCCAGAACGACGCCTTCGGGTTGTTGCGGGCCCCAGTTCACCTCGCGCAGCTTTTCCTGATTTTTGCCAAAGGAGTCGAGCGCGCCGAAAAAATAGCGATCGTTCGACTCGGGTGCACTGCCGGAGTGGGTAGACATAAGACCTATGATACGGATGCAGGGCCAACGTGGAAAGTTTGTCTTTGTATTGCGGAAAGCGACACGGCGAATTTCGCACGTACCTCTCGCGAAAAGTTTGGGGTTGCACCACATTGAGGTGCCCCTGCGGGACTTGGCTTACTCCTCCTGCGTCAGGTGACCGGCCTGCAGGCGCAGCACGCGGTCGCAGCGTCGGGCAAAAGCCATATGGTGCGTGACGAGAACGGTGGTGCCGCGGTGCTCGCGATGCAGACGCTGCAGCAGGGTGAAAATGACCTCGCCGGTGCGGGCGTCCAGGTTGCCGGTGGGTTCGTCGGCCAGCAACAGACGGGGTTCGGTGACCAGCGCGCGGGCGAGCGAGACACGTTGCTGTTCGCCGCCGGAAAGTTCACCAGCCCGGTGCTCGGCGCGCTCGGCAAGTTCGACTTCGGCGAGCCAGCGCAGCGCAGAGCGGCGTGCCGAAGCCTGCGATGCGCCGCGTGCGAGCAGCGGCATGGCAACGTTTTCCGCGGCGGTAAACTCCGGTAGCAGGTAGTGCGCCTGCCACACGTAGCCGATGGTGCGGTTGCGAAACTCCGCCTGCGCCTTTGGCGCGAGCGAACGGACCGGCATGCCATCGACAAAAACATCTCCGGAGGTTGGCGTATCCATGGCTGCAAGCAGGTGCAGCAGGGTACTTTTGCCGGCGCCGCTCTCGCCCACGATGGCGACCATCTCCCCTGGCGCGACTTCGAGATCGAGTGCGTGAAAGAGCACGAGCGGTACCGATGAACCGGCGGCGGGATACGTTTTCGTCAGCCCGACGACGCGCAGCAACGGAAGACAGCGGGTCTCGACCAGGGGATCGCTCACACGGTGATTTTAGCGGGAGCGCATCCTAAGGGGCATGGCCGACACAACCAGCACTTCGCTCGATACGTTTCTGCAGGCTGATCCTGAGAAGCTGGCCGCACCCTTGCGAGCCCTGTGGCACGACGCGCACGGCAACTGGACCGCAGCGCACGAGGCCGCTCAGGCCGACGAGCAGGATCTGGATAGCGCCTGGGTGCACGCGTACCTGCATCGCAAAGAGGGCGACGCCTTCAACGCGGGGTACTGGTATCGGCGTGTCGGAAAGCCGGTGTGCCGCGGGCCGTTGCAGGAGGAGTGGAGCGCAATCGTTCAGGCGCTTTCCGCGCTCGGGTAGCAAAGCATCGGATAGATCGCGCCATGCCTTCCTGACTGCGTTCCGTGGTGCATCGTTCCGCACGTCCAGACATCCTTGCAGTAGAACAAACCAAGCGCAGCGTGCGCAGAAGGACTATGTCTCTTGCAGAATAGAACAGCTCTCGTCGTCGGCGCCTCCGGCATTGTGGGCCGCAACCTGGCCAATCATCTTGTGGGGCAGCCGGGCTCGTGGAACGTCTATGGCCTTGCGCGCAATTCCGTGTCCATTGCGGGGATACAGCCTGTTGCGGCTGATCTGCTGGCTCCAGATTCCTTGCGCACCGCGTTAGCGGAGGTTCGACCGAGTCATGTTTTTCTATCCACGTGGCTGCGGCAGCCAACCGAGGCGGAAAACATCCGCGTCAACAGCGCCATGGTGCGCAACCTGCTGGAGGCACTGTCCCCGGCGACATCGGTGGAGCATGTGGCGCTGGTGACGGGATTGAAGCATTACCTGGGACCGTTCGAGAGCTACGGCAAGGGCAAGCTACCGGCAACACCGTTTCGTGAGGAACAGCCACGCCTGAAAGTGGAGAATTTCTACTACGCGCAGGAGGACGAGGTGTTCGCCGCAGCAGCGCGCGACGGTTTCGGCTGGAGCGTGCACCGGCCGCACACCATCATCGGTTACGCGGTGGGGAATGCAATGAACATGGGCGTAACGCTTGCGGTGTACGCGACCATCTGTCGCGAAACGGGGCGGCCGTTCACGTTTCCCGGCTCGGCCGTGCAATGGAACAGCCTGACGGACATGACCGATGCGCGGCTGCTGGCGCGGCATTTGCAGTGGGCATCGACGACGGGAGTTGCACGGAATGAGGCGTTCAACGTAGTAAACGGCGACGTCTTCCGCTGGAGTTGGATGTGGTCGCACATCGCATCGTGGTTCGGCGTGGAAGCCGCGCCGCTACCCGCCCAGACGATGCCGCTGGAAACGCAGCTTGCCGGTGCCGAGGGAGTATGGCGCGACATCGCCGAGAAGTACGGCCTGGCCGAATCGAACCTTGCACGGCTGATTTCGCCATGGCATACGGATGCCGACCTGGGCCGGCCCATCGAGGTGGTCACGGACATGAGCAAGAGCCGCAGGCTTGGCTTCCTGGCCTACCAGCCGACGGACGACAGCTTCTTCGACCTGTTCACGACACTGCGGGCGGAGCGGCTGATTCCGTAGCGGCACAGGTGTTCCACCAGTCGTGGATTGCGGTGAGCGGCAATAGTAGCCAAACGAACGTCATCGAGATGGCATGGGAAATGTTGCCGTAGCGGTGAAGCCCCGCACCACCGTAGAAGATGAAGACCATGTAGCAGCACAAGGCTAGCAATAGAGCCTGTTTCCCCCTCGACCAAGGAAAGAAGTACTGCATCGCGTCAGGGACAATTCTGAGAACGAAGTGAGCAACGACAACACAGAATGGAATCCCAAGAACCAAAGCCGGCCACCACGGCGAGATGTTGAGACCCTTTTCTACCGTCGCCATGTCCGCGTGGGTGGCAAAGGTTCTCGCCGGTACGTAGGAGATGAGATTGCCTGCATTCATAAGGCACAGCAGGAAGAGAAACATCGCCAGCCGAGGACGTGTGCCCTGTTTCACTCGCTGGTAGCCGTACAGCGAAAGGACATAAAAGATGCCATTGCCGAAAAGAACGCCGGCAACGGCGATCAGTGAAGCGATCGGCCCCCGACCCGCCGCAAAGATCGGCGCATAGTCAACATTCTCATCAATATCGCTTTGTGTCAGGATGTTGTTCCAGTCGAGATGACCATAGTCCAATCCGAGCGGATTGGCTTTACACCGAAATACCCAAGCTGTGAATGAGTGCGCGTATTCATGCGCAAAGTAGCCCAGTGCGTGCGCCAGCCATAACAGCCCGAGAAATGAAACGATGGAGACGGCTTTCCTGGGCAAAGTCTGAACTGTAGTGAGAACCATACGCCATTCTGCGGGCGATCCTGAGAAGCCGCATTCCCTGAATTGGTGAAAGAACGGATCCGGATTTACGCACAGGGCCACCCTGCTTCCACGTTAGCCGGCGTTGGTGGCGATGGCTTGCAGCAGTGCGGACTTTAGTGGGTCGAGTTCGCTGTCGGCGAGGCGCTCCCCGTCGCGAGTCAGGTAGAAGACGTCGATGGCGGTGTCGCCTTCGGTGTCGATGAGGGCGACTTCAATGTTGCAGCGGGCTTCACCCAGGGTTTGCGCGATGGCGTAGAGCAGGCCGGGATGGTCTTGCGCGGCGATTTGCATCAGGGTGCTGTGGGAGGAGGAACGGGTGTCGAACTTGATCGTCGTATCGACCTGCACGAGGGCTTCGCGGCGGCGGGTGCGCTTGCGGCTGCCGATGATTTTTGCGGCGTAGGCGTCGTCGGCAATGCTGTCGTGGATGACCTGACAAAGCCGGTCGCGCTCGCTGGGGTTCATCTCCAGCGTACGGAATTCATCGGTAAAGCGGAAGCTGTCGACGACGAGGCCCTGCGCGTTGCTAAACGCATCGGCGGTGATGATGTTCATGCCCCAGCTTGCGAGTACGCCGGCGACGCGCGCGAACAACAACCGGCTGTCTGGCGTGATGAGCGTGACCTCGCTGCGTTCCGCGGAAAAGGTGAGGTCGACCTGGATGGTGTCCGCCGTGAGGGCGCGCGCGAGCAGATAGTGGCGGCGGATCTGCTCGGGTGTGCGGGTTTGCAGGTAGCGCTGCGGAAAGCCTTCGAGAAAGCGGACG
>CBAAAH010000231.1:0-4988 GCA_964658865.1 uncultured Granulicella sp. | reverse complement strand
GAAACGGTAACGGACCGCGCAGGAACGCTGCCGCTGCTGACACCGATGAGCGAAGTTGCGGGCCGCCTGAGCGTGCAAACGGGAGCGGCGTACTTACAGAAAGAGCATGGCGGCCGCGGCGTGCTCCTGGGCGGTGTCCCGGGCGTGCTGCCGGGCAATGTGGTGATCCTGGGCGGCGGCATCGTGGGCACGAACGCGGCCAAGATGGCACTGGGCCTGGGCGCGCGCGTGACCATGATCGACCTAAACCTGAATCGCCTGCGCGAAATCGACGATATCTTCGGCGGCCGGGTACAGACGCTTGCGTCCAATAGCTATAACATCGCGAAAGCCGCGTCGGAGGCCGATCTGCTGGTGGGTGGCGTGCTCATTCCCGGTCACTCCGCGCCAAGGCTGGTGACGGCACAGATGGTCTCGAAGATGAAGCGGGGCGCGGTGATCGTGGATGTTGCGATCGACCAGGGTGGATGCATCGAAACGGCCAGGCCGACCACGCATAGCGAACCGTCGTATGTGATCGACGGCGTGGTGCACTACTGCGTGACGAACATGCCGGCCGCAGTGCCGAATACGTCGACGCTAGCGCTGACGAATGCGACGTTCCCATACGTGTTGAAGCTGGCAAAGTCGATTGCCGCAGGCAGCGTGGACGGTGCGTTGAAGGCCGACGTCGGCATCGCAAACGGCGTCAACACCTATCGGGGTACGCTGACCTACCAGGCGGTGGCGGAGTCGCAGAATCGCGAGTGGAAGCCGGTTGCGGAACTGCTGTCGTAAGCACCGGCTGTACGTGTGACGGTTAAATTGAGGAGCAGGCATGGGCAGCGCGCGTCAACGCAAGATGTGGGTGATTGCACTTGGCGTGGCGCTACTTCTGCTGTTTCTGCTGGTGGCCGCTCAAAACGCGTTTCGCCTGTCGTTTCTAAATCCGTCGACTGCCGGCGAGATCGTGTTGTTTACGACGCTGTCGGTGTTTGCTTTCCTGCTGTTTTTAACGGCGCTTTTGCTGCTGGTGCGCAACGCTCTGAAGCTCTACGCCGACCAGCGCAGCCGCGTGTTGGGTGCACGGCTGCGGACGCGCATGCTGCTGGGCGCGGTGCTGCTGAGCCTGCTGCCTATCACATGCATGTTCGGCTTCAGCTACCTGCTGATGAATCGCGCCGTGGAGCGCTGGTTTTCGCAGCCCGCCGCGGAACTGCGGGATGATTCTTCCCGTATCGCGCTCGACCTGTCACGCTACGTCGCCGCCAACGCACGCGCAGAGGCTGCCAGCATCGCCTCGGAACTTACTGGGCACCCGTTCAATCTGCCCAACGAGTCGGCCAGGGTAGAACACGATCTGCGCAGTCATGAAGCTACGCTGCAGGGTGGCTTTGTGCTGCTTTTTCAAGAGGAGCACGCCGGCGTTCGTTTCCATGCGCCAGCCGCGTTTGACGCGCCGGTCGAAGTACACCCGTGGGAGCCGCAGCCCACCAGTGTGGAGGGTGTGACAGCGGAACGCAAACCCGCACCCATTACGCGCGGACCGCTGGATGCGACGGCGCTGCAGGCGGCGCGCAGCGCGGAAGAACCGGTGTTGCACGTGGGTGGCAGCGACTACGTCGTGGGATCGGCATGGGTTGGGCAAAGTGTGTTTGTCGTTGCGGCGTTACCGCTGCCCGTCGGCCTGTCCGCGAATCTGGACCGTCTGCACAGGGACGGCGAGCAGTACTGGACGTTATTTCGGCTGCGCCGCCAGATTCGCGCGACGTACATGCTGCTCATGCTCATGATGACGAGCCTGGCACTGTTCTGCGCAAGCTGGCTGGCGCTGCACCTGTCCAAGCAGGTAACACGGCCGGTGGAGGCGCTGGCAGATGCGATGAACGCGGTGGCGCGGGGCAATTACGACCGGCGCGTGGACCAGGCCGCGACGGAGGAACTCGGCGAGCTGGTCGCGGTGTTCAACAGCATGGCCGCGGAACTGGATCAGAGCCGCAACCTGGTACAGCAATCGACCGTGCAAGTAATGGAAGCCAACCTGGCCGTGGAGTTGCGCCGCCGCGAACTGGAGACCATGCTGCAGACAATTCCGAACGGCGTCGTGATGCTGGACGCGGATCGCAGGGTGCGCGTGGCGAACCGTGCCTTCAGCGAAATGCTCGACCCCGGCGGCCAGCGAACGTTCGTGGGCGAAGCTTTCGAGCGTATCGTTCCCACGGAAGCGATGGAGCACCTGGATCGCCTGTTGCGGCGCAGCCACCGCATGAGCTCCGCCTCGGGTGAACTGGAAATGCCATCGCCGGATGGTCCACTCCACATTGCCGCCACGGTTGCATTGTTGGAGACATCCGGACCTGTCGGTGCACCACTTTTGCCGTCCGGGTACGTCGTCGTGCTAGAAAATGCGACGGAACTGCTGCGCGCGCAAAAACAAAGCGCGTGGAAAGAGGTCGCCCGGCGGGTGGCACACGAGATCAAAAATCCGCTCACGCCCATCTCGCTTTCAGCCGAGCAGATTCGTCGCCACATTGGGCGGCTCGGCGAGCTGCTGCAGGACAACGACCTCGAGTCGACCTCGGTAAGTACCATCCACAAATCGAGCGAGGTCATCAGCGCCTCGGTGCAGAACATGCGTTCGCTCGTCGATCAGTTTTCGTCCTTGGCGGAGTTTCCGAATGCAAAGCCTCGCCCTGCGGATCTGAATACCATCGTGGACAACACGCTGGCGCTGTTTGCCGGCCGGCTGCAGGACGTGCGCGTGGTGCGTGCGTTTACACCTGGACTGCCTCTGGTCATGGCCGATCCGGAGGCGATGAAGCGGGCGCTGTCGAACCTGATCGACAACGCGGCGGAGGCGATGACCGGCAGCCTGTTGCGTGAAATAACCGTATCCACCGCGCTTTCTGAGAGCACGGCCGGCACGGCAGAGCTTGTGGTTGCCGACAGCGGACCGGGGGTGACGGACGAAATGCGGGAGCGGCTGTTTCTACCGTATTTCTCCACGAAGCAGCGTGGCACCGGCCTTGGCCTAACGATCGTGTCCAAAATTGTCGCGGAACACCAGGGGACCATTCGCGCCGAGAAAAACATGCCGTCCGGTGCGCGTTTCGTCCTCGACCTGCCGCTGGCGCAGGGACAGGATGTGCTGGATTTCGTGGCGGCCGGCAGCGATCAATCCGCGAATGAGGTGTTGCAGTGAAGCACGTGTTGATTGTGGACGATGAGGCGGACATTCGTAGCTCGCTCGAAAGCATTTTGCGCGATGAAGAGTACCTGGTGACGACAAGCGGCTCGGCCGTGGAGGCGCTGGAACTGATTCGGGATGCCGAATATGACGCGGTGCTGCTCGACATCTGGCTGCCCGACGGTGACGGCTTGGACGTGCTGCAGCACGTCCGCGATCTGCAACTGGCGCGCGCGCCGGAGGTCATCATGATCTCGGGCCATGGCACAATCGAGTCCGCCGTGCGCGCGACAAAGCTGGGTGCGTACGACTTCCTGGAAAAACCGCTGTCGCTGGAACGCACGCTGCTGATGCTGAAGAACGCGGTGGAAAGCCGGCGCCTGCGGTACGAAAATGCGGAGCTGCAGCAGCAGCTGTCGCACAAAGCCTACGTTACCGGCAACAGTGTGCCGCTGAAGGCATTGCGCCAGCAGATCAAGCTGATGGCACCGACCAACGGCCGCGTGCTGATCTACGGGGAATCCGGCACGGGCAAGGAACGCATCGCGCGCACCATGCATGCGGAAAGTCTGCGCAACGAGCGGGTGTTCGTCGAACTGAATTGTGCGGCCATTCCCGAAGACTTCATTGAGAGCGAGTTGTTCGGCCACCGGCATGGTGCGTTGGGTAACGGCCCGGCAGAAAAGCGCGGCACCTTTGAGCGCGCGGACTGCGGCACGCTGTTTCTCGACGAGGTTGGCGACATGAGCCTGAAGACCCAGGCCAAGGTGCTGCGCGCGTTGGACGAGCAGCGGTTTTGGCCGGTGGGCGCGGCGAATCCGGTGCACGTGGATGTGCGTGTGATTGCGGCGACGAACAAGGACCTGGAAGACGAAATCGTCAAGGGGAATTTTCGTGAGGACCTGTTTTATCGCCTGAATGTCATTCCATTTTTCGTGCCGCCGTTGCGCGATCGCATCGAAGATTTGCCGCTGCTGGTGACGGAGTTTCTGCAGGAGTTCGGCAGGGAATACGGCCGCCCACGCGTAGAAATTACCACGGAAGCGCTGGGTGTTCTCAAGAGCTATCGATGGCCGGGCAACGTGCGCGAACTGCGCAATGTCATCGAGAGGGTGCTGATCCTGAACCCGAAGGTGCTGCGGATTGAACGCAAGCACCTGCCCGTACTGGTGTACCGCGAATCCAGGGGCGATGCCGCAAACAAGGTTGAGCCGTCGGGCACGCTGGTCGAGGCACGGGAGGCGTATGAGCGCGAGTACATTCTGAAGAAACTCGACGACTGCCGTGGCAACGTGAGCCGTGCGGCAGAGGCGCTTGGCCTGGAGCGAAGCCACCTTTACCGCAAAATGCGTGCTCTGGGCGTGCCGGTGCGCGAGGCTTAGCTTGGCTCGTCGTCTTTCAGGGGCTTCAGTTCCGGCTGTTGTTGCAGGTTGCCCATCGCCTCGATCTGCCGGCGCCAGTCCAGATCCTCGACAAAACCCTTGGAACTGCGCCAGTCTTCCTTGACTTTGACGAATAATTCGAGGAAGACGCGCGTGCCCAAAAGCGCTTCAATCTCATGCCGCGCCGCCGAGCCGATCTGCTTCAGCATGGCACCGCCCTTGCCGATAATGATGGCTTTCTGGCCGGTTCGTTCGACGAAGATGGCCGCGGCGATTTTCGTCACGGGCAGCTTCTGTTCTTCGCCCTTTTTCGGTTTGCGCTGCGGTCCTGGCTCTTCCCATCGCTCCACCACGACGGCAGACGCATACGGTACTTCTTCGCCGGTGTAGGTCAAGATTTTTTCGCGGATGAGTTCGGCGGCGAGAAAGCGTTCGGGTTG
>CBAAAH010000230.1:0-4999 GCA_964658865.1 uncultured Granulicella sp. | reverse complement strand
GGCTGGGCGCCAAAGACGCCATTGTGCCGATTTCCGTTATTGGTACCGGATCCATCTCGTTCGATGCCGCGCTGGGCGTAGGCGGCGTGCCCCGTGGCCGCGTGATCGAGATCTACGGACCGGAGTCTTCGGGAAAGACGACCATCACCCTGCAGATCATCGCGGAAGCGCAGAAGCTGGGCGGCCTGGCGGCGTTCGTGGACGCGGAACACGCGCTGGACCCGACCTATGCCCGCAAGCTGGGCGTGGATGTGGACAACCTGCTGATCTCGCAGCCGGATTACGGCGAGCAGGCACTGGAAATTACCGAAGCGTTGGTGCGTTCCGGTGCCATCGACATTCTGGTGGTTGACTCCGTCGCGGCGCTGGTGCCCAAGGCGGAAATTGACGGCGAGATGGGCGATTCGCACGTCGGTCTGCAGGCGCGCCTCATGTCGCAGGCGCTGCGCAAGCTGACCGGAACGGTGGCCAAATCCCGCACTTGCCTCATCTTCATCAACCAGATTCGCGAAAAGATCGGCGTCATGTTCGGCAATCCGGAGACGACGACCGGCGGCCGCGCACTCAAGTTTTATTCGACGATTCGCATCGACATTCGCCGCATCGGCGCGGTCAAAGAAGGCGACGTCGTCGTCGGCTCGCGCACCAAGGTCAAGGTCGTCAAGAACAAGGTCGCCGCCCCCTTCCGCGAAGCCGAATTCGACATCCTGTACGGCGAAGGCATCTCCCGCGAGGGCGACGTGCTCGACCTTGCGGTGGTGCAGAACATCGTCGACAAGAGCGGCGCGTGGTACAGCTATCAGGGCGAGCGCATTGGCCAGGGCCGTGAAAACGTCCGCAACTTCCTGAAGGCCAACCGCGAAGTGTACGAACGCATGAACACCGAACTTCGCGCCAAGCTGAAGATCGGTGCCGCCGTCGCAGCGCCCATCCCTGAAGCTCCGGAAGACGGCGAGGAGCGTGCGCAGGAAGCGCTCCGCCCTGCGGGACGCGGCCGAGGCTAACACCGGCAGTCACTCCAGACAGGAAAGGCGAGGCAATCAGCTTCGCCTTTTCTCTTGCGTGCGCAACGCGAAGTCAGCCACTCCAACCGCACTGCCTTCGTATACTTGGATCTGCGGCAGAACGCGCGAAAGGTCAGGCACAACACACATGGCACAACTTGAAGGGCGCACGGCGCTGGTCACCGGGGCGTCGCAGGGTATTGGGCGCGCAATCGCCGTAGAGCTTGCAAAGCATGGCGCGACCGTGGCGCTGGCTGCACGGAACCAGGACAGGCTCGCGGAAGTCCAGGCCGAGATCACCGCATCCGGCGGCAAGGCAGAAGCCTTCTCCCTCGATGTCAGCAGTGAAGAGTCCATCAAGACAGGTGCGAAGGCCGTTCTTGCGCAGCTTGGACCCGTACACATTCTGGTCAACAACGCCGGCGTGACGCGCGACGGCTTGGCCATGCGCATGAAAGCCGCCGATTGGAACGACGTGCTCAACACCAATCTGACCGGTGCTTTTCTGCTCACACAGGCGATCCTGTCGCCCATGCTGCGGGAGCGCTGGGGCCGCATCGTCAACATCACCTCGGTGGTGGGCGAAACGGGCCAGGCAGGGCAGGCGAACTACGCCGCCAGCAAGGCGGGCCTCATCGGCCTGACCAAATCGCTTGCCCGCGAGCTTGCCAGCCGCAGCATCACCGTCAATGCCGTCGCTCCGGGGTACATTCAAACTGCCATGACGGACGTCTTGACCGACGACCAGAAGCAGGCCATGCTCGGCATCGTTCCGCTGGGCCGCGCGGGGACGGATGCGGAAATCGCCGCCGCCGTTCGCTTTCTCGCGTCCGACGACGCGGCTTACATCACCGGCCACACCCTCGACGTGAATGGCGGCATGTACATGGGGTAAACGGTCGCGGCTAGACTGTGGCCATGACGCGCGACCGGTGTTCTGTTCGACCCGCGGTGTGGCCACAGGACCTCGGGCCTGCGCGCTCCCTGCTGCGCAGCTACGAGGCTCATCTGCGGCTCAGCCACATCGTGCTCACGGGTTATGACGAGGAGCTTGCCACGCTGGATCGACGCTGGGGTCCACCACACGCCGCATTGCTGTTCGGCGTTGTGGACGGCCGGATATGCGGTTGCGTGGCAGTGCACCTGCTGCCGCACCGGCCGGGCTCGGCCGAGTTCAAGCGCATGTGGGTCGATCCGTCCGCGCGAGGTTGCGGCGCCGGGCTTGCGCTGGGTCTTGCCGCCATCTGCTGGGCGCAGGCACATGGCGCGAGTGAGTTGCTGCTCGATACGGTTCCGGCGGCTATGCCCGGAGCCATTCGCCTGTATGCCGCACTCGGCTTTGAGCCGACGGAGCGCTACAACGAAAATCCCGTGGCGGGCGTCGCGTTCTTTCGCCGGACGCTCCACACGCAGGCGTAGCCTGAACTCAACGTGCCCGGCATTGACTCAAATTGCTGGCATTTGCGCATCACCGTTGTCACGGACCGCGCTCGCTACGAATCCGCAGAGGTTCACGCCATGCGATTCCCCTTGCACCCCGCAGCGCGCGTGGATAGCTTGTGGGGAATGGCTGACATGCACATGTTTCCAGCGGCAACCGCGCCGCTGCCCGAAGTTTCGGTTTCTGCAGCGATGAATATCGGATCGACAATTCGCGGCTACCGCCAGCAAAAGGGCATGTCGCAGGGCGACGTGGAGAAGCGCACCGGCCTGCTGCGGTGCTACCTGTCTCGCGTTGAAAACGGCCACACGGTGCCGTCTCTGGACACGCTGCAGAAAATCGCCGGGGCCCTGGGCCTGCCGCTCAGCCAGTTCTTTGCCGATGAGATCGTCGGCCGCGAGATGGCATCGCTCAACCTGAGCGAAGACGAGATTCGCTTTCTGACGCAGATTCAACGCTACAGCTCCCACCTCACCGACAGCGATCGCCGCCTGCTGCTGGCCATGGTACGCAAGTTTGCGCAGTCGGCTCTGTCGTAGGAGAATCCAATGGAGCCGAAGAAGACAAGATGCGTCGGTTTGCTGGGCGGTGTGGGCGTGGGTGCCTCCTCGCACTACTATCGCGAGATCGCCAGGGAAGCCGAGGCACGTGGAGTTGAGCTCGATCTGGTGATGGTGCATGCGGAAACGCCGCGCGTCATGGCCTATGTGCAAAACAACGATCGCCAAGGCCTGGAAGCGTATTTCAACCCGCTGTTGCGAAGAATGCGTGCAGCAGGCGCGGAACTCGTCGTCATTCCCTCGGTCACGTGCCACTTCTGCATGCAGGAACTCGCGGCGTCTTCTCCGTTACCGCTGGCCGCGATCTTCGATCCGATCGCGGCAGAAGCGAACCTCCGGTCGATCCGGCGTGTCGCGATCTTTGGTACCCGCTTTGTCGTTGAGTCCAACCTGTTTGGGCAGGTGCCCTGCCTCGACTATGTGCTGCCCCGCGCCGAAGAGATCGATATCGTTCACGACACGTATCTGCGTCTGGCTCTGGAAGGCCGAGGCACGCAGGAGCAATACCACCGGTTACGAGAGTTGGCGTTGCGGCTTTGTGCACGCGAGCGGCTGGACGCAATCGTCCTTGGCGGAACGGATCTGTCGCTGATCTTTCACGCAGGCAATACGGACTTTCCGGTAATCGATTGTGCCGCGCTGCACCTTCGCGCCGTTGCGGGCGCCATCTTCACCTAAGCGTGCGTGTGGATCTGCAGAGCGGCCCTTGCGCAACGCTACCCGTGCAGCTTGCTGATCCACACGCCGAACAGCACCAGAACGAGCGCGCCAAGGGCGAAGGTGACGCGTTGGCGACCAAGGTAGGTGTCTCTACCGCTGGTCATGCGCGGCAACAGCGGCAGGCCCATCGCGAGGCCGCACAGCACCCCGCCCAGGTGAGCCATGTTGTCGATACGGACGACCGGCATGGCGATGGACGCCGCACCGATGCACAGGTTGATGGCCGCAAACCAGACCACGGATTTTCGCAGGCGCTGCAGTTCCGACAGCGGAATGCCCGGATGACCGTTGCGCGGCTCGGCAAGACGGCGGTTTGAGAGCAGAACGATCAGGATGCCCGCGATGCCGAAGACCGCGCCCGACGCACCCGCACCGACCTCGTCCATGCTGGCACCGGTCCACTGGATCAGCCAGCCGATCTCCGTGCCGTTCAGCAGCTCCGATAGCACGCTTGCGGCGATCGACAGCAGGTTGCCGGCCGCACCCGTCAACAGATAAACGCTGAAGATACCGAACGCGCCCAGCAACGGCTCACCCAGCAGGCCCAGGTTCCACAGGCACCACATGTTCGTGGCCAGGTGGATGACACCACCATGCACGAACATGGCCGTGAGGAGCCGCCACCACTGCCCCTGCAACACAAGGGAAGCATTGTTCGCGCCGAAGTGCAGCAGGTCTCCAGCCGACGAGAAGTGAACACCGCGCAGGAACATGAGCGCAAATACGCCGATGTTGACGGCCAGCAACACGTAGGTCGCGGGTGCGTGGCGAACGGTGCCGGCCAAGTGCGCCAGGCGTCCGCCAGGAAGTTCCTGCGGATCGGTAACAGGTTCGTCCGTAGGATACTTCGGACCAGCGTTGCCAGGGTACGGTGGCAGACCCGGCGCTTGGTTCACTGCAGCGCGGTCGCCGAGCACAAACTCGGGCACCTGGGTGTGCACCGGCGGAAGCAGGTTAGGGTCAGGCACGATGTCTTTCACAATAACGGTTTTCGGGTTCGTCCGCTGCACGGCACAGTGTGCCTAAGCGGCACCTTGCCTATAGGCGATGACGCCCTGTGGCCCAGCGACGCTGCTCCAGAGTGGTCTGAATCAACTGCGGTGCCGGTGTTGCGATGGCGACCAGTACCCACATCAGCAGCGAGATTAAAAGGCCGGCCATGGCGGCGGTCTGCAACGTCAACGCAAACGTCAAGTGACGCGTGTGCAGGCTTGCCAGCGAGGTCTGCCCCCAGGGCGCGCGATGGATGATTGCCGTCGCCAGCAGAAAGACGA
>CBAAAH010000229.1:0-5027 GCA_964658865.1 uncultured Granulicella sp. | reverse complement strand
GGAAATGAAACGTGGCGATGCTTCCGTCGTTTCATTTGACGACGGCACCCAGAATGCGCCGAAGCTGACAGACCACGAAATCCGTGAGCGCATGAGCGGCAACATCTGTCGCTGCGGCGCCTACCCCAACATTGTTTCAGCCGTGCGTGCGGCAGCAAAGCAGGTGAGCCTGTGAACCCTTTTATCTACGAGCGTGCAACCGACGCTGAAAGCGCAATTCGTGCGATCCACACCAATCCGCATGCCAAGCTGCTAGGCGGTGGAACGAACCTGATCGACTTGATGAAGGACGATGTAGAGCACCCGTCCACGTTGGTAGACGTTACCCGTCTTCAGGCGCTTGCAGCGGTAACGCAGTCCGATAAAGGGCTGCTTGCCGGTGCGTTGGTGCGCAACAGCGATCTCGCAAACGATCCTGCGGTGCGGCGGCAGTATCCATTGCTTTCGCAGGCGTTGTTGAGCGGTGCCTCCCCGCAGTTGCGCAACCTTGCCACCACGGGAGGAAACCTGCTGCAACGCACCCGTTGCTACTACTTCATGGACCCTGCGTATGCCGCATGCAACAAACGTGCACCAGGTTCAGGCTGCTCTGCCGTGGAAGGCTTCAACCGTATTCACGCAATTCTCGGCCAGACCGATGAAGGTCCAAAAAGCAGCCACACCTGCATTGCGACCAACCCGTCAGACATGAATGTCGCGATGGCCGCACTCGGAACGATCGTTGAGATCAGCGGTCCCAAGGGCAAGCACACCCTACCCGTACGGGAGTTTCACAGGCTGGTCGGCAAAACGCCGGAATTGGACACGAATCTCAAGCCGGACGAACTCATTACCGGTACCCTGCTTCCCCTTACTGCGGCTGGTTTTGCGCCCCACAGTTATTACTTAAAGGCACGAGATCGACAAAGCTATGCGTTTGCGAATGTGTCGGTTGCCGCCGGCTTGCAGATGGACGGCGGCGTCATCAAGGCGGTTGCGTTTGCCATGGGCGGAGTTTGCCATAAGCCGTGGACGAGCACAGAAGCGGAGCACGTGATGATCGGCAAACCGGCAACGGCAGAGACCTTTCAGCACGCGGCTGTCGCGGCAATCGAGGGTGCCAGGGGCTACGAAAATAACAGCTTTAAAATCGAGCTCGCGAAAAACTGTATCGTACGCGCCTTCACACTTGCGGCGCAAGGTACAGCCGCAGCAGCTTAACAGCATCGCAACAGGGCCGTTCCACGGAAACAGGCTGCGAAGAGAGACAGAGAATGTTCATGCAGGAACAGGAAAAACCGACAGGCAACGGTAAAGAGCTTCCGTACCGATATGAAGGCAAGCTCAAGGTTACGGGCAAGGCCACCTATGCGGCAGAATTCAAGACAGACGGCGTTCTGCATGCATGGCTCATTCTGTCGTCCGTACCCTCGGGACAGATCGTATCCATGGATACGACGGCAGCCGACCGCGCCAGCGGTGTTGTAAAAATCCTGACACCATTTAACGCGCCCAAACTTCCTGGCGTAAAGACCCAGCCGCCTGCGACGCGCAAACTCTCGCTGCTGCAGGATCGAGTGGTGTACTACAACGGAGAACCGATCGGTGTGGTAGTGGCCAAGTCTCTGGATGAGGCACGCTGGGCGGCATCGCTGGTGAAGGTGAAGTACACCACGTCACCCGCAAAATTACACTTCGACAAGCGCTTGAACGAAAAGCGTCCGCCGAAGCAGGGTAACGCTCCATCCAAGGAAGACCATGGGGAAGAGGCTGCTGCTTGGGCCAAGGCAACAACCATTCTGGATGAGGTCTACACGACTCCCCTGCAGAATCACAATCCGATGGAGCCGCACGCCACTGTAGCGCTGTGGGAGGGTGAAAAGCTGACCGTCTGGGATGCCACGCAGGGAGTAAGCGGGGTGCAACAGACCCTGGCCAAATATTTTGCCCTGCCCATGGATAATGTCCGCTGCATCGATCCATATGTAGGCGGTGGTTTCGGCTGTAAAGGCTCCGTCTGGTCGCACGTGGTACTCGCGGCTATGGCGGCCAAGGTTACGGGTACACCAGTCAAACTCGTGCTGGACCGCACACAAATGTTCGGCCCTGTCGGGGGCCGGCCAGCAACCACGCAGCACATCAAGCTCGGTACAGACGCCACCGGCAAGTTGGTCGCCATTCGGCACGAGGTGGTTGAACCGACGTCGCTGATGGAGGACTTCGTCGAGCCGTCGGCACAGCAAACCACAATGCTCTATGCCTGCGACCAGATTGCCACCGACACCAAGATGGTCGAGATGAACATGGGCGTGCAGACCTTCATGCGCGCTCCCGGCGAATCGACTGGCACGACTGCGCTCGAGACTGCAATGGACGAGCTCGCAATCAAATTGAACATGGATCCGTTGGAATTTCGTTTAAAGAACTATGCGGAGAAAGATCCCGGCGAACAGCGCGAGTTCACTGCCAAACATCTGCGCGAGGCCTACACCGATGCCGCCCAGCGATTCGGCTGGTCGAAGCGAACGGCAGCAGGCAAGATCACGGAAGGCAACAAGCTGATCGGTTACGGAATGGCGACCGCGACCTACCCGGCGAACCGCAGTACCGGGAACGCAAGCATCAAGCTCATGTCGAACGGTCGTATTGAAATCTCCTCTGGAACGCAGGACATCGGCACCGGAACCTACACCATCATGGCGCAGACCGTGACGCAGGAAACGGGCGTGCCGTGGGAGATGGTCGACGCAAAGCTCGGCGACAGTTCCCTGCCCAAGGCGCCGGTCAGCGGTGGTTCGCAGAGTGCCGCGTCTGTGCTGCCCGCGGTGAAGGAAGCATGCAAGCAGTTGCTGTTAAACCTGGTCGCCAAGGCGGTGATCGATCCAAAGTCGCCACTGTACAACCTGGCCAACGACGACATCGTTTGGAAGAATGGCATGCTCGCCTCGAAGTCACAGCCGGACAAGACCGAGCCTCTTTCCGCTTCGATTCAGCGCAATAACGGCAGAGCCATTGAAGAAAAAGGCTCGGCCGAGCCGAGTGAGCAGGTGGAACGCGCACTGTCGGCGCATAGCTGGGGTGCCGTCTTCGCAGAAGTTGCCGTCGACAAGACGACCTGGATGGTTGAGGTGCGGCGTGTTGTCGCCACTTACGATATCGGCACGTTGCTGAACGAGAAGACCGGCAAAAACCAGCTTGAAGGCGGCATCGTCTGGGGCATCAGCATGGCGCTTGAAGAAGACGCGCATCTAGACAACAACTATGGCCGCGTTGTGAACAACAACCTCGGGGAGTATCACGTGCCGATCAACGCCGATGTGCAAACCATCGATGTGAAGGTTGTGGGTGTACCGGATCTTAAGTTCAACCCACAAGGCGCGCGGGGCATTGGCGAGATCGGTATCACGGGTATTGCAGGCGCAATCAACAATGCGATCTTCAACGCCACCGGCAAGCGCGTTCGCAGCTTCCCCATCACCCCGGACAAACTGCAGGCCGCGTAGGCAGAATCCGCAACGGTACGCATCGCGCAAAAGGCGAAGGTCGTGCGAAGATAGGCTCTGGCCATGTCTTCTCGCGACCTTCTTCCGTTGCTGCAAACGACCTTCGGTTTTCCCGGGTTCCGGGCAAATCAGCAGGCCGTGTGCGAAGCGTCCGCAGCAGGCCAGGATGTGCTGCTGGTAATGCCGACCGGCGCGGGCAAGTCTCTGTGCTATCAGCTTCCGGCACTTGCGCGGGGCGGCACGGCACTGGTCATCTCGCCACTCATTGCGCTGATGGACGACCAAGCGCAAAAGCTCTCCGCGCTCGATCTGCGCGTTGGTCGCATCCACTCCGGCCTAGATCGCGAGCAGAGCCGGCAGGTATGCCGCGAATATCTCGACGGCAAGCTGCAGTTCCTCTTTATCGCGCCCGAGAGGTTGAAGGTTCCCGGGTTCGTCGAGATGCTGCGTAAGGGAAAGCTCGCGCTCATCGCGGTCGACGAGGCGCACTGCATCTCACAGTGGGGCCATGATTTTCGGCCGGACTACCGCAACCTCGCGCGGCATATTGAAACGCTGCGGCCGGTTCCGGTCATTGCGCTCACGGCAACAGCCACACCGCAGGTGCAGAAAGACATCGTCAGCGAACTTCGGCTGGCGGATGCGAAGCTCTTTATCCACGGCTTTCGTCGAACCAACCTCGCCGTCGAAGTGGTGGAAGTCTCGAAGCCACGTCGTAAGGAAATGGCGCGCAAGTTGCTGGCCGACAGCAGCAGCCGTCCAGCAATCGTTTACGCGCCGTCCCGCAAGGACGCCGAAGAACTGGCCGTCCAGTTGAACGAGCACTTTCCCACCTCGGCATACCACGCAGGTCTTCCCCCGGCGACGCGCGAATCCGTGCAGCAACAGTTTCTTGGCGGCAAGCTGCAGGTCGTGGTCGCGACCGTCGCGTTCGGCATGGGCATCGATAAGGCAGACGTGCGCACTGTCGTGCACGCCGCCATGCCGGCCAGCGTGGAAAGCTACTACCAGGAGATCGGCCGCGCCGGCCGCGATGGGAAACCCTCGCGCGCGGTCCTGATGTACTCCTTCCAGGACCGGCGGATGCACGACTTTTTTTTGGAGCGCGACTACCCGCCCGCCGACACGCTGAACCGCATTGCCACTCGCCTGAGCGCGGAACCGGTGCACGCCGACGACCTGCGCATCGCGCTGAAGCTCGGCATGGAGACGTTCGCCCCCGCGCTGGATAAGCTGCTGGCGCAGGGCGCGGCCGAGATCGATATTGCCGGGAATGTGGTTGGCCTGGGAACCAGGCAGCAGGCATGGCGCAGCAGTTACGATGCGCAGGTCAACTTTCGGCGCGGACAGATTGACGCCATGATGCGGTTCGCCGGCGGTGCCGAATGCCGCATGGCCGCGCTCATTCGCCACTTTGGCGATCGCAGTGACGGTAGCCGCAACTGCGGCCTGTGCGACTTTTGCGCGCCGGCAGGTGCGGTGGCACAGCCCTTCCGCGACGCAACCGCGTCAGAAGAACGCGAAATGCGCCGCGTTCTGCGCGAC
>CBAAAH010000228.1:0-5086 GCA_964658865.1 uncultured Granulicella sp. | reverse complement strand
GAACAGCGGCACCGCCACCACGTGCACGGTCCCGCGGGTATCGGCGCAGGCACGTGCCATGGCTGTAGCCAGATATCCGGAAAGCGGACGCGCCAGCGAACGGATCCCCTCAAATTTATGCAGATGGATCAAGGTGCGTAACGCGCCGCCATAATCGCCGAATGCCGTCGCTTGTTCGAACGCCGGCAATGCTTCCGTGCAGGTTTCGCATAGCACCGCATCCGAGCGGGACAGGCCTGCCGCCCGTGCCGACTCCATCGCCAACGCCTCGCCGCAGCGCGAACAGCCGGCAAATGGCGATGCCGTCAATCCACCTAGGCAGGCGTTGCACACAGGGTTGCGCCCCGCATGGGCTAAAGGCAGGGTACAGACGCGGCAGTCCGCAGGGGCCAACAGTGCCGTCACGCTCTGCACGAACAAGCGCAATAGAGAAAATAGGAAAATCCAGGTGCGATGTCGATCTGGGCCGAACACCGTCTTTGGTGCCGTCAGCACCACGCTTGCGTCGAGATCCGGGTCAAACGTCTTAGGGAAGACGCACCTCACTCGCCGTTGATCGCTGCGGCCCCGGCATGCATTCCGGCCCGGCAGCACGTTTCGGCATGTACCCGCAGTCTATACGCGTGTACTTTCTTGTCAACGTCACAGTTGCTCCGTATCTTCTCGCATGATCAAATGCCGCGTGATCCGGCGGGCGCGACGAAACGCTGAAAAACGCATCCAACGGACTGAATCACTTCACGTTCCCCGGAGACCGCATGAGCACCGCGCCGTCAGCGTTGACCTTTACCCCAGCCGCCGCGACGGCAAGCACCCTGTTGGCTCGCTATCAGGCTGTGCGTCAGCAGACCAGTGCCGCCTGCGCGCCGCTCTCCGCGGAAGACCAGATGGTGCAGTCCTGCCCCGAGGCCAGCCCCATCAAGTGGCACCAGGCGCACACCTCGTGGTTTTTTGAGACGTTCGTCCTCACGCCGTTCTCTCCGGACTACAAGGCGTTTCACGCGGACTTTCACTGGCTGTTCAACAGCTATTACAAGTCGCTCGGCGAAAAGATTCCTGAAAAAGAGCTGCGCGCCTCGTTCAGCCGCCCATCGCTCGATCAGGTCCTCGCATACCGCGTCCACGTCGACCGCGCGATGGCGCATCTGCTGCAGGGCGCCGACATCCCGCGCGAGGTGCTGGAGCGCGTCACCCTTGGCCTGCATCACGAGCAGCAGCACCTAGAACTCGCGCTCACCGACATTCGCCATGCTTTCTTCACCAATCCGCTGCACCCCATCTATCGTGAGAGCGGTGTCGTGGCGTTTCCTCCTGTGCAGCCCATGCAGTGGGTGCGCTTTGACGGTGGCTTGCAGCAGATCGGCATAGATCCGGCGGACGATCCGCTTGCCTTTGCCTTCGATAACGAATCGCCCCGCCACACCGTGTACCTGCGCCCCTACGCTCTGGCGAACCGCCTCATTACGGCGCGCGAGTTTCTCGCCTTCATGAATGACAACGCCTACTCCCGTGCGGAATTGTGGCTGTCGGAAGGCTGGGATACGGTCGAGCGCGAAGGCTGGCAGGCGCCACTCTACTGGCAGCGATGTTTGCAGGACCCGCATGGCTGGCGCGTCTTTACGCTTACCGGGTGGTACGGCCTGGACGATCTGCTCGAAACACCGGTCTGCAATGTGAGCTTGTTTGAAGCGGATGCCTATGCCCGCTGGGCCGGTCACCGCCTGCCCACCGAAGCCGAATGGGAGCACGCCGCCGAAACCGTGAACATCCACCTCGCCACCGGCGATCTGCTGGAAACCAGCAACCTCCATCCCGCACCCGCAGCCACCGGCGGCCTGACCCAGATGCACGGCACCGCGTGGGAGTGGACGGCTTCACCCTACACCGGTTACCCCGGCTACAAGGCACCACCGGGCGCGTTGGGTGAATATAACGGCAAGTTCATGTCGTCTCAGGTCATCCTGCGCGGCGGCTCTGTCGTTACGCCCGCATCGCACCTGCGCCCGTCTTATCGCAACTTTTTCTCCCCATCGACACGCTGGCAGTTCTCCGGGATTCGCCTCGCCCAGGCCTTCCAGTAATCGCCACAGACTCTGCTCTGCCCCGTCTCGCTTCTGAGGCATGGGCTGAAGTTATTTCATCCTTCAACTGCGAGTAAACCCCTGTGGCCCATCTTCACCGACAGCTTCATCGTCGGTAGGGTGGGTCTGGACCAGCACGAACTCCACCGACTCCTAGGAACCATGCCGACTACCGAACAGACGACTCTCGAAAACCCCGTAGCCGAAGCCGTCCGTACCGGCCTCACCGCAAATAAAAAATCACTTCCCGCATGGCTCTTCTACGACGACGAAGGCTCTCGCCTCTTCGAGCGCATCACTCTTTTGCCGGAGTATTACCTCACCCGAACCGAGCGCGCCATCTTTACTCGCGAAGCCGATGGCATCATCGCGGCGGCAATGCAGGCCTACCGTGACAGCGATCGCGGCAGCGCCCTCACAAAGCTACGTTTGCTGGAACTCGGCGCCGGAACCGCCACGAAGACCGGTATTCTGCTGGCGGCAGCCGTCCGCGCCCAGGGCACCACGGATTACCTGCCCATTGATGTCTCCGCCTCCGCCATTGACGAGGCCTGTGCTTCCATTGCGCAGATGCAGCCCAACGTCGTCGTGCATCCGCAGATCGCGAACTACGTCACCGACGCGCTCCACATCCCACCGCACGACGGCCCTACGCTTGCCCTCTACATCGGTTCGTCTATTGGCAATTTCGCACCGGCAGAAGCCGCGTCCGTGCTGCAGAACCTGCGTTCACAACTGCGCCCTGGCGACACGCTTTTACTTGGCACCGACCTGGTCAAAGACACCGCCGTGTTGGAGGCTGCATATTGCGACTCAGACGGTGTAACCGAGGCTTTCAACCTGAACCTGCTGCAACGCCTGAACCGTGAACTAGGCGCGGACTTCGACCTGGCTGCCTTTCGCCACGTCGCCTACTTCAATGTGCAGCATTCCCGCATTGAAATGCACCTGCGCAGCACCCGCCCGCAAACTGTCCGTATTCGTTCCCTCGGTCTGAGTGTCCCCTTCTACACGAATGAATGTATTCATACGGAAAACAGTTATAAATTCACGCGAGAAAGAATTGCCGCCCTGGTTGCCAAGGGTGGATTTGCCGTAACTCAGACGCTGACGGATGCGCAGGAGTACTTTGCTGTGACGCTCGCGGCAACCGCCGGCTGAGAGTTGCCTTACTCAGCCTCTTCCTCCTGCACGGTCGCAACGCTAGGGATGCGCTCCAAGCCAGCGCCGCGCACTGAACTCCGTTGCCACGCTCGCCGCCAGCAGCGAAACGCTGATGAAGAGCGCACCCAGCACCCAGCCACCCTCAATATGGCCGCGCTGCATGAAGAAATCCAGCACGCCGAAGACCAGCACCAGCACCGCCGCCTCTGCAAAGAATGCCGAGCAACGACGTGCGGAAATGCTCGCCAGCTCCGGCCACGCGCCCGATCCGTTGGTGGGCTGCCTGCTTTCATCTTGTCGCACCAACTGCAGCCGTGCGCTTTCGGTCTTCTGCTCTTGCCCTATCCTCGTACTTGTCTTGTGCAACATAAAACACCTGTCCGCCGAAACACTGCAAACCGAGTCCGGCTGAACTAAGTCTCCCCGACAAGATGGCATAAGTCCAGTCAATTTTCGGCAAAATAAACTCGATATTCATCCTTTTCATGCTTATGCAGCTATATACGGATTTATGCATGCATATGCTGCATAGTGATCGTGCAGGTTGGGGATAGGTGCTTTAAAAGGGAGTCCAGGAACATCGGCCAACTCGCTTCAGGGTGCCTCAAGTATTCCGCAACTGGCAGCAAAGTAGTACGAGAACTCTTACTCTCGGGTCTCGTCATAACCGGGTGGTGCGCGATCTGCGGCAGAGCCGTCTGTGCGGACTCGGTACCCTTCCTACGACGCGCAACATAAACACCACACGCGCATCTACACTCCTCATATGTGCGGAATCGTCGGTTACATTGGCCCCAAGTCAGTCGTCCCCCTCATCGTTGAAGGTCTGCGACGCCTCGAATACCGCGGCTACGATTCCGCGGGCATCGCCGTCGCCGGCAATCCAGCGGCGCCCTTCCACCTCGATGTGCGCCGCGCCCCCGGCAAGCTCAGCAACCTCGAAGCCGTCCTGCGCGACTACCCGCTCGAAGGCTCCTACGGCATCGGGCACACCCGCTGGGCCACCCACGGCCGCCCCACCGAAGAAAATGCCCATCCGCACCGCGACGGCAGCGGCACCCTCGTCGTCGTTCACAACGGCATTGTCGAAAACTACATCGCCCTCAAGAACGCGTTGATCGCCAAGGGCCACAAGTTCGTCTCTGAAACCGACACCGAAATCATTGCCCACCTGATCGAAGACGAATTCGAAAAGGCGGCGAACGAAGCAGGATTAAAAGTGGATTCGGACCAGCAAGGAAGCTTGACCGAAGCCAACACCGCCGAAGCCATCCTGGCCACCCCGCCCTCGACCATTCCATTGGAAGAGGCAGTAAGAAGAGCCGTCAAGCGCCTCACCGGCGCCTTCGCCATTGGTGTCCTCAGCGCCCGCGAGCCCAATAAGCTCGTCGCCGCCCGCTCCGGGCCGCCCGCCGTCATCGGTATCGGCGACGGCGAATACTTCGTTGCCTCCGACGTCCCCGGCATCCTCCACCACACGCGCGACATCGTCTTCCTGCAGGACGGCGACACCGCCATCCTCACCCCTGGCGGCGTCACCTTTACCGACTTCGACGGCAACGAATTCCAGCGTCCACCGCAACGCATCACCTGGGACCCCATCCAGGCAGAAAAAGCCGGCTACAAGCACTTCATGCTCAAGGAAATCAACGAGCAGCCCCGCGCCTTCCGCGACACCACCCTCGGCCGCATCTCGCTCGACACGGGCGAAGTCTTTCTCCCCGACCTGAAACTCAGCAAAGAAGACCTCCAGCAGGCCGCCAGCATGACCATCGCCGCCTGCGGCACCTCCTGGCACTCCGGCCTCGCCGGCAAGTTCATGATCGAGCGCCTCGCCCGCC
>CBAAAH010000227.1:0-5086 GCA_964658865.1 uncultured Granulicella sp. | reverse complement strand
TGCTATGAGTGCATCGAGCCGCAGATCTCCAATCTCTTCAAGCGCGAAACACTCTCCGGGGAGTTTCTGCAGGTGAATCGTTATCTGATTCATGAGTTGAAGGCACGCGGCCTGTGGACCGAGGACATGCGCAACCGTCTTAAAGTCTCCGAAGGCTCAATCCAAAACATCGATGAGCTGCCCGCCGACCTGAAGCTGATCTACCGCACTGTGTGGGAAGTCCCGATGCGTTCGCTGATCGAGATGGCTGCCGCGCGCAACGCCTTCATCGACCAGTCGCAGTCGCTGAACCTGTTCGCGGAGTCGCCCAATATCGGCCGCCTGTCGTCCATGTACATGTTTGCGTGGAAGTCTGGCCTGAAGACGACGTATTACCTGCGTTCGCGTCCTGCGACCAAGATTGCGAAAACCACCGTGCAGCGCGCGGCCATGAGCTCCGCAACACCCGCCGTCATCGCGGCCATCTCGGCGCACGACCCGGTCCCATCCGAAACCAAACCCGCACCCACCGCGGCAGACGCGATTGCCTGATCGCTGGAAAACCCGGAAAGCTGCGAAGCCTGCCAGTAATTTTGTCATTCCGTAGCGCGGCGGAGAAATCTGCTTTCCTCCGCGAACCGCACGAAACTTCTCGCGCCACCACCCTCAGGAGATGCACCATGTCCGCCACGCTCGATCCCGTCACAATTGCCACCCCGGAACACACCTCGCCCCTTCACGCCGGTTCTTCCGTTGTCGCGCCCGAAACCCTGCTTGATCCCGGCATGTGCCTGACCCTACGGCCCATGAAGTACCCACAGTTCTACGACATGTTCCGCGACGGCATCAAGAACACCTGGACCGTGGAAGAAGTCGACTTTGCCACCGACTTGGTTGACCTGCGCAGCAAGATGTCGCCGGCGGAAATCCACACCATCAAGCGTTTAGTCGCCTTCTTTGCCACTGGCGACTCCATCGTGTCGAACAACCTGGTCCTCAACCTGTATAAGCACGTCAACTCACCGGAAGCGCGTCTGTACCTCTCGCGCCAGCTTTTTGAAGAGGCCGTGCACGTGCAGTTCTACCTCACGCTGCTCGACAACTACGTGCCTGACCACAACGAGCGCGCCGAAGCATTTGCCGCCGTGGAAAACATCCCGTCCATCATGAAGAAGGCCGACTTCTGCATGAAATGGATGGATTCCATCGAGGCTCTTGATACCCTGCAAACCCGCGAACACCGCCGCAACTTCCTGCTTAACCTCATCTGCTTCGCATCGTGCATCGAGGGTCTGTTCTTCTTCGCCGCCTTCGCCTACGTGTACTTCTTCCGCAGCAAGGGCCTGTTGCACGGCCTCGCATCGGGCACGAATTGGGTTTTCCGCGACGAAAGCTGCCACCTGGAGTTCGCGTTCGAAGTTGTGAACGTCGTGCGCCAGCAGGAACCCGATTTGTGGGATGCCCGCCTGGAACAGCAGATCGTCGAAATGCTGGAAGAAGCCGTGGACTGCGAAGCCCAGTTCGCCGAAGACCTGCTCTCCGGTGGTGTCGCCGGCCTTTCCGTCCGCGATATGCGCGCCTACTTGGGCTACGTTGCCGACAGCCGTCTGCAGCGCATGGGCATCGCACCGCACTTCAACACGAAAAACCCTTTCAGCTTCATGGAACTGCAGGACGTGCAGGAGCTCACCAACTTTTTTGAGCGCCGCGTTTCGGCTTACCAGACCGCAGTCGCCGGAGAAGTCGCATTTGGCGAAGACTTCTAAGACCACACACCAGGCGTTATCACAATCAACCGAAAGAAGCTGTCCACCCGGACAGCTTCTTTGTTTTGCGACAGCATCCAATATTTTGCAATGTCAAAAAATAACTCTCCCATCACCGACTTCGCCAGCGACCTGGAACCCGCCTTCTCTCCAGAAACGACGGAGGACCAGCAGATCCCTACGTCGATCCTTCCTTCGACCGATCGTCTCACCTCTCCGCAGAGCAGTCCTGAAGCAGTGGATGTGGATCAGGTGGAGAGTTCCATCCAGGCAAAGCAGATCGGCGACCGCATCCGCCGTCTACGCACCCGTCGCAGCATGGGCCTGGTGGAACTGGGCACCCGCACAGGTCTTTCGGCCAGTTTTCTGTCTCAGTTGGAAACCGGTCGAGTCATCCCAACGGTCCGCAATCTTGCCAGGATTGCTCTGACCTTCAATAAGGACCTTGCGTACTTCTTTCGAGATGACCAGCCACTGACTTTTCGGACGATGCGTCGGGGTGAGCGGATCCGCATTCATCGCAATAGTGACGGCGCTCCATCATTCTTTTCGGAAAGCATGCACTCCCTCGTTTCCGACGGCCAACTTGTTCCTTGTATTGCCGAATTTGAGAAGAATACGAGCGAGGCCACGTTCAAACCGAAGATCTTCGACGGCGTCGAGTTTACCTTCATCATGGAGGGTACGCTCATCCTGAACTCGGAGGGCGAAACGGCCACACTCAATGTGGGCGACATCGCCTGGCTCGACGGCACGAGGAAACGCACCTATTGCTGTCCCTCGGGGATTGCGGCCAAAGCAATGATCATTACCCGTCACACCCATCGGTAAGGGCAATGTGCGGGGATCACACTGAGTCACCCAGCGATCTCCCACTAATGGGAGCAGCACTCCTCGCCGCGCAGGGCACCGCGTCCCGCGCGCACCAGAAACGGCACAAGAACAAGCCCGGCAACTGCATCTGCCCAGGCGACGTGAAACACGGAACGCACCAAGAGCCCTGTAAGAACGATCGCCGCTTGGATTGCACAAAAATTCGTCTGCGCGGCATCGGCCATCATGGCGCGGCTATTCAGCCCACGAGCGATCTTGCGCTTTGCGCGCGTAAGCAAAGGCATGCTGACAAGCGCAGCCGCCGTAATCGCGATGCCCATCCATCCCGGAGACTTTTCGCCACCCATCCGTAGCGAAAGAAGCGAATCGATCAACACATAGACGGCCAACGCCAAAAGACAGGCGCCAGCAACCATGAGACTCACTTTCTCGGCCTGATGCTTGCGTTCGTGATTCATCTCGTGCGTCATGCGCCAGTACAGTGCAGCACCGGAAAGCATCTCGATGCAGCTATCCCAGCCAAAGCCTGCCAGGCTGACACTGTGTTCGCGATGTGCCCCAGTCAGCGCTACGCCCGCCTCCAGCGCCGCCCACAGCACGGTAATAACTTCAAGCCGGCGCCCATGCCGCGCAAGTTGCGCGCGCAATTCCAGGGAAATAGCCGCGACGCCAAGGTCCGCGTCACAGTGCGCATGCGCCTGATTTGTCTGCGAAGCTACCGTTGTTTGCATCACGTCTGCCACACTTCCCAGCATACTCGATGTCGTTTCGATGTTCGCGAAACAAAAGAGAAGCAGACTGCACCAAATCCGCTACACCTTTCTACCATTTCATGGCACAATAGAGGGGTTGGTCTGGTCAGGTGCGGCACAGGGTGTCAAGTCGTGCGCCGCCGTAGGTTCGATAGAGGCTGCTTTCTGCGCCTCGCGAGCAAGCCCCAGAAAAAGACCCCAGCAACACAGTATTAGGAGATTGAGTCATGGCAAAGGTATGCCCCATCACCGGCAAACGGCCGATGTCCGGCAACAAAGTGTCGCACGCGAACAATAAGACGCGTCGCCGTTGGGAGCCGAATCTGCAGTGGAAGCGCGTCTGGATCGCCAGTGAAAAGAAATTTATTCGCATGCGCGTGAGCGCGCGCGGTCTGCGCACCATCAATAAGCTCGGCATTGAAGCTGCCCTGCTTCAGGCGAAGGGATAACTCATGCGGACCATTATTAAACTCGTCTCCTCTGCCGGTACTGGCCACTTCTATACAACGACCAAGAATCCGAAGACAACCTCGGCCAAACTGGAATTCAAGAAGTACGATCCGGTCGTGCGTAAGCATGTTCCCTATCGCGAAGCCAAAATCTAGTCGGTTTAGGCCATCGTTCAAATAGCCGCGCCATGTGCGCGGCGTTTGCACGTTTAGATCCGCATACTGACGAAAATGCCACGGCAAAGCACGTCACAAACCGCCAGGATGCATCAGAGTAACCGACAGGGCTGTCGCGGACATTGCGGCAAGTTCATGGCCCATGTTTTACAGAGGTTCTCTATGTCCCGCACGTTTCCTGCCCCATTGTTAAGTGCTGCCTGCGTTGCCGCGCTTCTACTCTCCGGTTGCAAGAAGTCCGATGCGCCCGCGCCTGGCGTACAAATGGCTGCTGCACCCAGCAGCACGGCTCCCGCAATTGCAGGTTCTCTACCCGCCGATACGCTTGTCGTTCCGGTGAACAATCCGGCGAATGCACCGCTGCCCGCGCCGGTAGCTGCCGGTTCCCTTCCACCCAACACCTATGTCGTGCCGGCGACAAGCGCCAACAGCGCCATCGGCCAACAGTCTGCGGCTCCACCCACTTCCGCAGCCATCGCGGCCAGCACTTCCTCCACATCTGCGGCAGGGTCTGCAATGGCTGCCGACTCCGTGGAGCGCGCATCGCCGCCGGCATCCAGTCTTGTAGTCCCGGCCGGAACGCGGGTCACGATCGTCACGAACCAGACGCTCTCCGCAGAACATAGCGATCCTGGCGTCGGCTTCACGGGCTCCCTCGCTTACCCCATCGTCGTGCATGGCGAGACCGTTTTCGGACGCGGAACGGAAGTACGCGGCGAGATCACCTCCGCCAAGGGTCGGGGGCATTTCAAAGGCGCCGGCATTCTCGGCATTGAGCTTACCAGCATCGGCGGGCACTCCGTCAGCACCAGCCAATATGTTCAACGCGTGAAAGGACGGGGCAAGCGGACGGCTGGCTTCATCGGCGGCGGCGGCGGTATTGGTGCCCTGATCGGCGGCCTCGCAGGCGGTGGTAAGGGCGCGCTCATCGGCGGACTTGCCGGCGCAGGTGCCGGAACTGCGGCGGGAGCCTACACCGGTAGCCGCGATGTGGTAATTCCGGCGGAAACGAGAGTATCCTTCGTCACACGTTCTGCTTTGCGCAAGTAGTCGCGTTAGCAACGAAAAGGCACTCCCAACAAGGAGTGCCTTTTCGTTTCAGGGTAAATTTGTTCGTTAGTAATCGACC